>CAMBCD010000056.1 GCA_945863085.1 Bordetella parapertussis | reverse complement strand
AGGCCGAATTTTGCATTGTCCGAAGCAATGCGGATGTCGCATTGCAAGGCCACCTCCAGCCCGCCACCGAGACAATAACCGTTGATCGCGGCAATCGTGGGTTTTGCCATGCCTGCGATGACATTGACCCATCGGCCGCGGAAAAAACGCCGCTCGTTGTACATCTCTTCGGTCGTTCTCTGGCCGCGTTCCTTGAGATCCGCGCCCGCGCAAAATGCCTTGTCTCCGGCACCGGTAAAAACCACAACACCGATATCCGGATCGGCATCCATGGCCCGGGTCAACTCGATGATCTCTTCACGCAACTGGATGTTGAGCGCATTCATCACCTGCGGCCGGTTCAGCGTCACCACCGCCACGCCTTCGTTGATCCTGACCGTTTTCACATCGCTGTTTTTTGCCGTCATTTCTGCCCCCGAACAAATGAACCGGCATTTTAATCGTTATCGAAAATCTCCGGATGCCCTTGCCCGCCAGCGAAATGAAAACGCAGTCAGCCGCCCCCGGCACGGGCAAATATCTCGCGCAGCTGTTTTATGTCACTGGTATGGCCCAGCGCCGTCATCAGCAGGATGCGCGCCTTGAGGCCGCTCAGGTAACCCGAAGAGATCGCACCCTTGGCAATCAAGCTCTGGTAAGAGCCTTGATAACCTTTCCCCAGGTGCGGTGCGCCCGATGGCAGCCGCAAACCGGCCACCACGGGGATGCCGGCATCAATCGCCGCGCAGACGCCGTTGTAAAACGGCAGATTCACATTGCCTCCGCCCGTGGCCTCGACAACAATGCCATCCACGCGTTCGCGGATACAGGCACGGAACAGCAGATCGTTGCCACCCTGCCCCATCCGGATGATGTGCACGTTTTCCCTGAGTTGATTGATTTCCAGATGCATCCGCCGTTGCGGCATGGAAAAAAACGTGACGCCGCCCTTGGTGACACTGCCCACGGCACCGCCATCGCGGGCGCCAAAACAGGTGATGATCTCCGGATTGATCTTGGTGACATCGCGCGCCGCATGGATCTCGCTGCCCAGCGCGGCCAGCACACCGCGCCCTTTTGCCTCGGGGTGGGCGGCGATCATCGCGGCATACAGCAGATTGCGCGGGCCGTCCGGATCCTTCTCGTCGGCATTACGTTGCGCCCCGGTAAATACCACCGGCTTGTCTCCGCCCACGGTCAAATCCATCAGATAGGCGGTTTCTTCCAGCGTTGCGGTGCCATGCGTAACCACTGCACCCGCCACGGCGTCATCCTGGAGCACTTTGCGCAGGGTGTCGCGCAGCCCGAAAGCAGTGGCGGTGTCCATCAGCGCGCTGTTGATGTTCGAGTGTTCATGCACGCGGATGTCCGCAACATTCACCAGTTCGGGTACTGCCGAAACCAGGTCCTGAGCGGAAGCGGTCGACACATGACCTCCAAGGCGTGCGTCATATTTGGAGGCGATCGTGCCGCCGGTGCCGACGACGCAGACTACGGGTTTGCTCATCAATTGGCCTTGATGTTGGCTTCCTTGACCACTTTCGCCCAGCGCTTGATTTCACTGGCGACATCACGCCGGAACTCCTCGCCGCTGCTGGCGATAACGTCCAGTCCCATGGCATTGAAACGCCGTATAGTTTCGGATTCCTTGAGGATGCCACGGATGGTTGCCGACAGTTTTGTGACAATCGGTTTCGGAGCACCGGCCGTGGTCAGCATGCCCTGCCAGTCGAGCACGTAAAGATCACCTGCGCCGGCCTCCTTCATCGTTGGCACTTCGGGCAACTGGCCGGCCCTGGCCTTCGCTGCGACAGCGAGCGGCCGCAGGCGGTTTGCTTTGATGTGCGGCAATACGGAGGTCAGCGACGCAAAACTCATGGTCACGTTGTTGCCGAGCAGGTCGGCAATGGCGGGTCCGCCGCCCTTGTAGGCGATATGGGTCAGCTTGACGCCCGTTTGTTGTGCAAAGAATTCACCGGTCAGGTGCGGCGCGCCGCCGATGCCGGACGAAGCAAAGGTAAACTCGCCCGGTTTTGCCTTGGCCTGAGCGATCAGATCCTTCACCGAGGTCAGCGGCGATTTGACGTTGACAACCAGTACATTGCCGACCGCACCGTTCATGGTCAGGAATTCAAAATCCTTGATCGGATCGAAGGGCATGGGCAGCAGGCTGGGATTGACCGAGAAGCGCAGCGAGACGATGCCGATGGTGTAGCCGTCAGGCTCGGATTTCGCCACCAGGCCGGCGCCGATGACGCCGCCTGCCCCGCCGCGGTTGTCGACAACGATCTGCTGCTTCCACAAGTCGTTCAGACGCTGTGCGATGACCCGTGCTGCGCCGTCGCTGCTGCCGCCCGGTGCGGCAGAGACCACCAGCCGGATCGGCCGGTTGGGGTAGTCGGAGGCATCGCCCTTGGTTGCAGGCTGTGCAGATGCCGCGGCGCACAGTCCTGCCAAAAACACGCCACTGAGGTATTTACGCGTAATCATGATGTTCCAGTCTCCATATAACGTTCCGGCCGGTCAATCCGGCATTTGTACTTCCCGCCACTGACAAAGCAATTTCCCTACCATGAAAGACTAAAAGCGGAGACTAACAGCCGATGCTGGCAGCGCAGGCAGAATGTAATCAGGAAAAATCTTCCCGCGGAAATACCGGCGGCAAGGGTTCCACCGCATCCATTTCCGCGCCCAGTTCGGCTTCAATCTCGTTCATCGACTCCAGCAGTGCGGACAAGCGCAGGGTCACGTTGTCGAGGTCCTGTTCGGGGATGTCGAGGCCGGCGATCAGTGCCAGCGCCTGGGTTTGATCTCGTGTCAGCATCTTCTCCCTCCTCAGGCCGGCGTAACAGCGGTTTTTGCAAGGTCCGGGTGCCGGGCATGCCAGGGCGTGGCCTGCTCGTAGGCATGTCCGACACGGAAAACGGTTGCTTCGGCGAAAGGTTTTCCGGCCACCTGCAGGGAAAGCGGCAGACCGTCCTTGCTGAATCCCATCGGCAACGCCAGCGCCGGCACGTTGGCCATGCTGAAGGGATAGGTCGATATCCGTCGCAGCAGCACTTTTTTCTGCATCGCCTCCGGTGAATCGACGGTTTCCCTGGTGGCATCAATGCGCCCCGGCGGACTGAGACTGCTCGGGCAGACCAGTACATCGCAGTCCTGCAGTGCCGCCAGCACTTCGCGCCGCACCAGTACCCGCGCCCGCATCGCGCGGTGATACACCGCGGCAGGAATCAGAGCACCCGCGGCAAGGCGCGTGCGCGTGCCGCTGTCCATGTCATGCCAGTGCGGGCGCAGCCAGTGTTTAAGCATCATCGTCGCGATATCGGAGTCCGAGGTCAGCAACTGCAGCGGCACCGCATATTTTGCCCTGGGCAGCGATGTTTCCCTGATTGTCGCGCCGAGATCGGTCATTACCGCAATCGCCGCGCGCATCGCTGCCGTGACTTCAGGATGCGCCCCGGCGGGCCAGCATAGCTCACGCACAACACCGATTTTCAGTCCGCTCAGATTGCCGGTCAAAGCCGCTGCGTAGTCAGGCACCAGCCGTGTGCTGGTCAGCGGATCGCGTGGATCATGCCCGGCGATCGCCTGCAGGAATAGTGCATTGTCCTCGACCGTTCGGGTTAGCGGGCCGATGGTGTCGGCGGTCCAACCGTACATCACGCCGCCCCAGCGACTGACTCTGCCAAAGGTGGGACGCAGGCCGACGATGCCATTGGCCGCAGCCGGACTGCGGATCGAGCCACCGGTGTCCTCACCCAGGGATCCCGAGGCAAATCCCGCTGCAGGTGCAATACCCGAGCCACTCGATGAACTCGCCGGGTTATGTTCAATATTCCAGGGATTGCGGGGTTGGCCGTAGGCAAAATCGATGGTGCCGCCCTTGCCAAATTCGTGCATGTTTTCCTTGCCGATCAGGATGGCGCCGGCAGTCTTCAGTTTTTCGATGACCGCTGCATCATGATCTGGCACGTTGCCGCCAAGCATGCGCGAACCCAGCGTGGTCCTGATGCCCTTGGTATTCAACTGGTCCTTCACACCGAAGGGCAGACCGTGCAAGGGACCGCGCCAGCGACCAGCGGCAATTTCACGCTCGGCTATGCGCGCTTCAGCCAGTGCGGATTCCTCGCAAACCGTGATATAGGCGCGGAGCACCGGATTCCAGCGTTCGATGCGCGCCAGGCAGGCCTGCATCAATTCCACCGGTGACAACTTCCGGTCGTGGATCAACCGCCCCTGTTCGGCGGCACTCAGATAAACCGGGTCATTCATTGCGGGTTTTCATGTGATGGTGGCTGGTCAATGCTGCAGTGTCTGCGATCAGGAGCAAGGGGGCAAACACCCGCTCACAATATGTGGTCTTCCGTGCAATATGTGCTCCAAATAAAAGTTGCCACCCAAGGTTATGCGAACCAACAGATTCCATGATCTGGAAAGCATTCACTATCTGACAGCCATGCCGCCGTTTGACAGGTCCGCCACGGCTGACGATACTCGCAGCCTCATTCAGTCATGTTTCAGTCAGGGAGCACCCATGAGCAAAGACCTCAAGGCCTATAACATTTTCGACCTGCGCGAGATCGCGCTCAAACGTGTGCCCAAGGGCTTTTTCGAATTCGTCGACCGCGGCACCGAAGACGAGATCGCGCTGCGCAACAACCGCAAGGTGTTCGACCGCATCCGCTTCCGCACCCGCACCTTCGTCGACGTCTCCAAGCGCAACCAGGACACCACCCTGTTCGGTGTCAAGCACAAGATGCCGCTGGTGATCGCGCCTACCGGCGTCGCCGGCCTGCTGTGGCACGAAGGCGAGATCAAGCTGGCGAAAGCGGCGCGCGCCGCCGGCATCCCCTTCACGCTCGCCACCGGTTCGATCACCGCGATGGAACGTGTCGCCGACGAGGCCGGCGGCGACCTGTGGTTCCAGCTTTACCTGTGGCCGGACCGCTCGATGTCGCATGAGCTGGTCAACCGCGCCAAGGCTGCCGGCTACAAGACGCTGGTGGTCACCGTCGACGGCGTGTCCTCGGGCAACCGTGAATACAACCTGCGCAACGGCTTCACACTGCCGTTCAGCCTGAACGCACGCAACACCTGGGACATGATGACCCATCCGCGCTGGCTGATGGGTGTGATGGGCCGCTACCTGCTCACCACCGGCATGCCGATGTATGCCAACTACCCGGCAGCCGCCAAGGCGAAAATGACCAAGGGCCCGCCCGGACGCTCCAGCCTGCGCACCGACTCGATCAGCTGGGCCGACCTCGACGCGCTGCGCAAGATCTGGCCGCACAAGCTGATCGTCAAGGGCATCCTCGACCCTCAGGATGCGATCAGCGCGGTGGACCACGGCGCAGACGGCATCGACGTCTCCAATCACGGCGGGCGCAACCTCGACGGCATCGTGTCGCCGATCGAAGTGCTGCCGGAAATCGTCGACGCAGTGGGCAAACGCGCGACCATCTTCATGGACAGCGGCATCCGCCGCGGCAGCGACGTGGTCAAGGCACTGGCGCTGGGCGCCAACGCAGTGATGGTCGGCCGTTCAACGCTGTATGGTGTGGCGGCCGGCGGCGAAGCCGGTGCTGCACGCGCACTGCAGATCTACCGCGATGAAATCCATCGCAACATGGCACTGCTCGGCTGCAACACCATCGATGAAATCGGACCGCAACACCTGCTGTTCGCCGACAAACACGAACTGCGTGCACCAAAGGAACGCCCGGCGCTGCGCGTGGTGGCCGAAGCAAAAGCGGCTGAGTCGTAATGAAGCGCCGCCGGACGGCGGCAGCCTGCAAAAAAAGCCTGAAGATCCGTCTTCAGGCTTTTTTTGGTCTTTTCTCAGACTTTTGCCTTCTCCCCGCCCAGCGCCTTGACCAGGTCGGCGAGCAGCAACGACAGTTCGCCGGTCATCAGCGCAAAATCGATTTCGAACTGCTCATCTTCATCCTCGACTTCGCTGTCCGATTCCCGCTTGAGGATGTCGAGGAAAGTCACCCGCTTGACCTGCAACTGCTCGGTCAGCACGAAGGAAATGCGGTCATTCCAGGTCAGTCCCAGGCGCACCACGGTCTTGCCGCCGGCGATATGGTCGCGGATTTCCTTGCCTTCGAGATTGTGCCGCGAATAACGCACGGTGGCCTTGCCGGCATCCGCCGCGCGCAACTCCAGGTCCTGGTCAATGCTGAATACGCCGGGGGCCTCCCCCTTCACCAGCCACTCGGCCATCGCTGCGGCCGGTGAGCGCTCGGTTTCCAGGCGCAAGGCCTGTACGTCATCGTCAACCCGGCGCAAAGCTTCCATGAACTGTTCCGCCTTGGCATCCCCCGCCACATCCACCGCCAGCCAGTGATGCGCGGCATCGATCCAGGCATGGGTCGTGCGCCGGCGCGACAGCGCGCGCGGCATCAGTTCGTTCATGACCTGCATCTTGAGATCGCGCATCTGCTTGCGGCCGACCGGGCGTCCCTGCTGGGCGGCAATCGCCACCGCCCGGTCCGCCGCTTCCTGGCGGATGACCGATGCCGGCAGCAGTTTCTGCTCCATGGCCAGGGCCAGCAGCCACTGGCGCTGCTGCTGATAGAGAAAACGGCCGTCGTCACGCGGACAGACCCAGCCGGAACTTTCCATCTGGAAACCGCCGCAGGGCTGCAGCGGTTGTTGCGCGAGCTTGCGTTCCAGTTCGTCGGCATCGACGGACCAATCCGCCGGCAGGCGGTACAGCACGAGATTCTTGAGCCACATGGTGGGGATAAAAAGCGTCCGATTATACGGACACTGCAGGCTGGCGAACAGGAGGTGATCCGCAGCCCTGCGCCTCACCATGAACAAACGGAATCGGGCCGACGCCCGCAAAACAACCGGCGTCGGCCCGTGCAGCCGGTACGGCCCGCCGCTTACTTGACCAGTGTCACCGGAACCCGTGTTGCGTGGATGACCTTGGTCGCAATGGAACCCAGCACCAGATTACCCAAAGAGCCCATGCCGCGCGTGCCCATCACGATCGAGCCACAGCGCAAACGACGGGTCACATTGGCAATCCGGGTCGCGACATCGCCCTCAGCATCGTCTATATGCAGCTTGAAAGCCACACCGGCCTTGCCGATCGGCATCGCTGCACGTTTCAGGATTGCAGCGGCACGCTCCTTCATCAGCAGGTCGCGCTGCCGTTTGGAGATGTACGCCTGCATCATACCGTAATCGTCAAATGGGGCGATCACATGCAACAGGTGAATGCTTGCGGAACCCTGTTTGGCTTCGTCAATCGCGAATTTGACGGCACGCATGGAATTGGATGAACCATCTACCGGCACCAGCATCTTTTTCATCATTTCCTCCCTCTTGGTCAGATGAGGAAGAGATTAGCTGACGAAAAACCGGGGATATTGATCAAAATCAAACAAGTGCGGATCTTCTGGGTCGGCGGAGCCGCGATGCCTCAGCCACGGCATGAATTCCGCGTCCCGCCTTCCCCGATCAGACTGCGCCAGCCGCTTTCAGCGCACTGATTTCAGCCAGGCTGTAACCCATCCCGGCAAGAATCGCTTCCGTATGCGCTCCAATCGCCGGCACCGGATCCATGCGTGCCTCAAAACCTTCGAAAGTCGCGGCAGGCAGCAGCGCCGGTATCGGCCCTGCAGGCGTTTCCACCTCACGCCAACGATTGCGCGCCTGCAATTGCGGGTGATCCCAGACCTGATCCGGCGTATTGAGCCGCGAATTGGCAATATCGGCGGCGTCGAGCTTTGCCACCACTTGTTCACTGGTCCACGCCGCGAAGGTCGTTTCGATCAACGCCACCACTTCAGCACGCGCCGCGGTGCGCTTGCTGTTGTTGTCGTAACGCGGATCCTTCGCCAATTCCGGCCGGCCCAGCACCTTGTCGCAAAAACTCGCCCACTCGCGCTCGTTCTGGATGCCGAACAGCACATCGCCATCCTTGGTTCTGAAACGCCCGTAAGGCACGATGGTCGCGTGATCCGGGCCGCTGCGCCGCGGCGCCTTGCCGGAAAAATGCGTGTAATACAGCGGATGCCCCATCCACTCCGCCATGGTCTCGAACATGGTCAGGTCGATATGCGTGCCCTCGCCGGTGCGCTCGCGCGTGTAAAGCGCTGCCAGAATCGCTGAATAGGCATGTAAACCAGTGCCGATGTCGGTAATCGAGATGCCGACCTTGGCCGGTGACTCCGGCGTGCCCGTCAGCGACAGCACCCCCGCCTCACCCTGCACCAGCAGATCGTAGGCCTTCTTTTTCGAATACGGCCCGGTCGTGCCGTACCCGGATACATCGCAGACGATCAGCCGCGGATGCTGCGCACGTAACTCGGAAGCCCCCAGACCCAGGCGTTTCGCGGCACCCGGCGCAAGGTTCTGGATGAACACGTCAGCGCCGGCGATCAGCTTCGCCAGAATGTTCTTCGCTTCGGGGTGTTTGACGTCCAGCGTCAGGCTTTCCTTGGAACGGTTGAGCCAGACGAAATACGCGGACTGGCCTTTGACCGTCTGGTCATAGTCGCGGGCGAAGTCGCCCACCTTCGGCCGTTCGATCTTGATGACGCGGGCGCCAAGATCAGCCAGTTGCCGTGAACAGAACGGTGCAGCAACCGCCTGTTCCAGCGCAACCACCGTAATCCCTGCCAGCGGCAACGCAGCCATCAGAACGAACGCGGCATGCCAAGGATATGTTCACCGACGTAGGACAGGATCAGGTTGGTCGAGATCGGCGCCACCTGGTAGAGCCGTGTTTCGCGGAACTTGCGCTCGACGTCGTACTCCGCGGCAAAGCCGAAACCGCCATGGGTTTGCAGGCAGGCATTGGCCGCCTCCCAGGACGCATCCGCTGCCAGCAGTTTGGCCATATTGGCTTCGGCACCACAGGGCTGTTTGGCATCAAACAGCGCCGCCGCCTTGTAACGCATCAGGTTGGCAGCTTCGACATTGACGTAGCTGCGCGCGATCGGAAACTGCACACCCTGGTTTTTGCCGATCGGGCGGTCGAACACGACGCGGTCGCTCGCGTATTTGCGCGCACGGTCGACAAACCAGTAACCGTCACCGATACATTCCGCGGCGATCAGGATGCGCTCGGCGTTCAGGCCATCAAGGATGTATTTGAATCCGCGCCCCTCTTCGCCGATCAGGTTCTCGGCGGGAATCTCGAGGTTGTCGAAAAACAGTTCATTGGTCTCGTGGTTGACCATGTTGCGGATCGGCTTGACGGTCATGCCTTTTTTCAGCGCATCGCGCAGGTCGACGATGAATATTGACATGCCTTCGGATTTCTTTTTCACCTCGGCCAGTGGCGTGGTGCGCGCCAGCAGGATCATCAACTCCGAGTGCTGGATGCGCGAGATCCACACTTTCTGCCCGTTGACGACATAACGGTCGCCTTTTTTCACGGCGACGGTCTTGATCTTGGTGGTGTCGGTGCCGGCGGTCGGCTCGGTGACCCCCATCGACTGCAGGCGCAGTTCGCCGGTGGCGATTTTCGGCAGGTATTTTTTCTTCTGCGCGTCGGAGCCGTGGCGCAGCACCGTGCCCATGTTGTACATCTGGCCGTGGCAGGCGCCGGAATTGCCGCCGCTGCGGTTGATCTCTTCCATGATGATCGAGGCCTCGGTCAGCGTCAGTCCGGAACCGCCGTATTCCTCGGGAATCAGCGCCGACAGCCAGCCGGCTGCCGTCAGCGCGGTGACAAAAGCCTCGGGATATCCGCGCGCCTCGTCAATCTGCTGCCAGTAGGCGTTGTCAAACTGGTTGCAGACGGCGCGCACACCTTCACGCAAATCGGCATGGCTGTTCTGATCGGGCATGGACAACATGGGATTCACAGTATGGAAGTTCGAAGGAGCGCCGATTATAAACGTCCCGCGATTGTTCTACACTGCTGGTTCCGCAGACAGGAGGCTCCGTGCAGACCGACCAGCAAACCCGCGCCACACTATGGCCGGACCAGATTTTTGATGTCCTGAAAGAGACCGGCGTCAGCCAGGTGGCCTACGTCCCCGATGCCGGCCACAGCAAACTGATCAGCCGCTGCCATGCCGAGAAATCCATGCACACGGTGTCGCTGACCACCGAGGAGGAAGGCGTGGCCATGCTCGCCGGCTCGTGGATGGGCGGCGCGCGCGGTGTACTGCTGATGCAGTCCAGCGGCGTCGGCAACTGCATCAACATGTTGTCGATGTTCCAGGAATGCCGTCTGCCGTTGCTGATGCTGGTGACCATGCGCGGCGTCTGGGGCGAATTCAATCCCTGGCAGGTGCCGATGGGTGGCAGTACTGCGAGTGCGCTGACGGGAGCCGGCGTCATCGTGCATTCGGCCGAACGCGCCGAAGATATCCGCGACACGGTATACGCCTCTGCCCTGCTCGCGTTTCAGACTTACCGTCCGGTTGCCGTGCTGATCCAGCAACGCGTGATCGGTTTCAAGAACTGGAGCAAGTGATATGGCGACAAAACCAAAAACTCCCGCTGGACTCGATCGCCGCAAGGTCGTTGCCGCCCTGCTCGCCGACCGCGGTGATGCGCTGGTGGTGACCGGACTCGGCTCGCCAACTTATGACGCTTATGCCGCCGGCGACCATGACCTCAATTTCTACCTGTGGGGCGGCATGGGCGGTGCCGCGATGGTCGGTCTCGGCCTCGCACTCGCACAACCCAAACGCCGCGTGCTGGTGATCACCGGCGACGGTGAAATGCTGATGGGAATCGGCTCATTGGCAACCATCGCCGTTGATGCACCGAAGAATCTGGCCATCGCTGTGATCAACAACAGCCATTACGGTGAGACCGGCATGCAGCGCGCACACACCGGGCGTGGCGTCGACATTACCGGCATGGCCAGGGCCGCCGGTTTCAAATCGGCAGCAACCATCACCACGCAGGCCGCACTGAAACTGTGGAGCAAAAAATTCCATCACCAGCCCGGCCCGGTGTTCGGCGACATCAAGGTTTCTGCTGTGGCGGCGCCGATGGCCTTGCCGTTGCGCGACGGAACCGCGATCAAACATCGTTTCCGCACTGCGCTGCTGGGTGCGGATGCATTAAAATAATAAATAAAATCAAATACTTATAATAAACCCCATGAGCAACGACGCCCTGCAACGTTATCGCATGTTCATTGGCGGCGAATGGGCCGAAGCCGCCAGCGGCGAACATTTTCCCAGCGACAATCCGTACACCGGCAAACCCTGGGCATTGATTCCGCGTGGCAATGCTGCCGATGCGGCGCGCGCCGTCGAAGCCGCACATCGCGCCTTCACCTCCGGCGAATGGCCGAAGCTCAATGCGACCAAACGCGGTGCACTGCTGCGCAAACTCGGCGACCTGATTACCGAACATTCCAAAGCGCTGGCCGAAACCGAAGTCCGCGACAACGGCAAGCTCTACGCCGAGATGAGCGCGCAAACCGCATACATGGCGCAGTGGTATTACTACTTCGGCGGCCTCGCCGACAAGATCGAAGGCGCGGTGATCCCGATCGACAAACCCGACACCTTCAACTACACGCGCCACGAGCCATTGGGCGTGGTGACCCTGATCATTCCTTGGAATTCACCGTTGCTGCTGCTGGCATGGAAACTCGCTCCGGCCCTGGCCACCGGCAATACCGTCGTGATCAAACCTTCGGAATACACCTCGGCGTCGGCACTGGAGTTCATGAAGC
>CAMBCD010000055.1 GCA_945863085.1 Bordetella parapertussis | reverse complement strand
TTTTGATTTCATCGCGCCACCTCGAACTGCCGCGCCAGGCGGCGCGCTGTGATGGCCTCAGACAGCAGAAACGGCGGCGACGTAACGCAGCCGGCAGCCGACAGCGACGCGGATGCAGTCGCGCAGCTGCGCTGGTATGCCTTCAATGCGGCGACCAGCGCCAGGCGTTCGGATTCATCGACCTGCAGCGTGATGGTTTTCATGCGGCCACCACGCGCAGAGCAGGACGGCCAGGATAAAAAGCGTAATCAGCTGAACCCGGCCCGCAGTGCGGCCCGCCTTCCCAAAACCCGCGATACCCGCACAGCTGGCAAGTCCAAGCGCCGGCGTCCATAACTTCCGCATCGGCCTTGAATACATCGCAGTGTTTTGACCAGCTGGAGCCGGCCCGGTCGAATGCCGCTTTATATGCAGCGCCCTCGCCTATGGCGTCGCCGGTCTTTTCGATGCGGTCGATTTCACGGGCGACAGCGCCCGCGATTGTTTCTCTGTTTCTAAGCATGGTTTTCCCCTTCCACGTTAAAAGGGGCGCTCTGAAACCGGGCAGGAAGGGGAAACAACCGACCAGGCCAAAACGCCAGACCTGGGGGCGAGTACATGACCCACCCCTAGATCATGGGGCGCATCCTAGAGCATGCCCCGTTACCGGGTCAAGGGGTGCGACCCTTGATAGATCAAGGGTCTAGGCACAAAATCGGCCGCATCACGTTATAAGGAAGGGGAAAAAATGCGAACCACCAACCAGCTTTTGAACGCGATCAAGGCCCGCCACCAGATCGGCAGCGACTACCGTCTGGCGCAAGTACTTGAATGCCAAAAAAGCGCCATTTACGGCTACCGCGCCGGGCGCTCTCGCCTGGACGAATCCATGTGCATCAAGGTCGCGGAACTGCTGCAGGAACCGGCCGGCGCAATCCTGGCCGAAGTGGCGGCGGAACGGGCGAAACGCCCGGAAGTGAAACGAGCCTGGGAAACAGCAGCCAGGGCGGCGGCGGCCGGCGTCGGCGCGTTGATGTTGTTTGTTATTTTCGGCCTGGACGCGGGCGAATCACAAACCAGCCTGGCCGGCCTTTTTGCCCTGGTGAATACACATTATACGAATCCGACGCTGTTATTTGCCCTGACGTTTGCGCTGGCGGCCTGCTGCTGCGCGCTCACCACCTGGAATGACCGGAGACACCAGCCCGCCCGCCGGAATAGCCTACAGCCCCAATAAACAATAAAAACGGGTGCGAGGATGGAATCAGGGGAAATTCTGCAGTATTGCAGCATCAATGACCTGGTGCGCCTGGCCAGCGTTGACGCTACCACCGCGCGGCGATGGAAACGCGGCCAGGCCCGGCTGCCGGCGGCCGTCGCCCGCCTGGCCGCCCTGGCGCAGATCGGCGACCTGGCGGCCCTGGCCGGCCCTGATTGGACAGGCTGGCGCATCGGCCGCGATGCCCTGCTGTATTCGCCGCGCTGGCGGCGCGGATTCTCCCGCGTCGAATTGGAGGAACTGCCGACCTTGCACGGCAGCCGTGCCGGCTTCGACGTGGAGCGCCGCCAGCTGCAGGCCGACATCACCAGGCTGCGCGCCGAACTGCAGGACGAAAAAAAACGCGCGGCTTTTTACCGCGCGCAGCTGGTCAGTGAGTCGAGAATCGGCCTGGCGTTATTTCCGCCGCGCTGAATAGGCCGGCGGCGCGTTCAGCTGGTCGAGCCTGGCATGCGCGGCATCAACATCGCGGCGCAGCCATTCCAGCTTTGTAGAAACCACGCCCCAGGTGACCGCGCCATTCACGGCGGCCGTCGCCAGGGCGATCAGCGCAGCTTCGCCCATGCCCATCACAACCACTCCATTGTGGTGACCTGCTGCGCGCTCATGTTCTGGCCCGTGTAGGGATTCACCATGCCCGGCAGGCCGGCATACATCGTGGCCGCAACCTGCTGCCGGCGTTGCTGCCGCGCCGACCACTGCGCGAACCAGGCAACGCCGCCAATGATGGCCGCCGACGCCACCAGCACCGTGACCACATGCACCCCGCGCCGCTTCATTTCCGCAGCCCGATATACATGCGTTCACCGATGATGAACGACATACACGCGCCCGACAGATCGAGCAGCACCAGCTGCACAGGTTCCGGCACCTGGTCAGCGGCGAACAGCACCGCGCCCAGCGTTGCCGTGATGATGATGGCCACAGCGACATACCGGAACGCGCCGCGCAGATCGGCGACCCAGGGCGACGCATTCGGCGCGAGTTTGTCCATTTCCGCCAGCGCCTGCAGCCGTGCGGTTTGCGCTTCCATCAGCTGAATAGCTTCGCCGACGTTTGCCGGCTGCGCCCCCGCGCCCTGGGTCACGCGCGCGATCAGCCCGCGCACCCCATCGGCCAGCACCGGCACCAGCGCCGGCAGAACCAATGACAACAAACCAGTCATGAGAACACCCCTTTTAAAAATGTGCCGGCCGGGCAGCTGAAAGACGCATCCCAATACCGGCCGGCGGCCAGGTCGATTTCGCATTGCGTTTGATTGGTGCGCGGAATGCCGACGATGTCGCCGGCACTGTTCACCGCTTCGCCGATAAACCCATCAGCCGCAGACACCACCACGCCGCCCGCGGCCGAACCGATGCCGCGCGCATGCCGCGCGATGATCGGCAGGAGTGCCACCAGGACAACGCCGACGCCCAAACCGACCAGGATTAATTTTCCCTGGGCGCAGGTCAGCCCCGGCACGTTGACGGCGCAGCTAGACATAAATCTGCTTTGTTCCGTTCGGCAGGGTGCGCGCCCAGCCGTCTAACACCGGGTCAAACACGAAGCCGGCCGGCGCGCTGTTCGCGTGCTGCAGGTAGGTTTGCACCGCGCCCTGTTCACTGCGCGCCCAGCGCAGCAACCAATACGCCAGCGTCGCCGATGCGGCGAGAATCAAGAGATCGGATGCCTTCATGCGTAATACCCTCCACCAGCAAACAGCGCGACTTCGGCCGCGCGACGATTCACCAGGCCCTGCACCACACGCCCGCCCGCGTTGCGCCACAGCGGGAATTGCCCCGCCGCGCCGGCATAGTCGCCCGCGTTCAACTTTTTAAGCAGCGTCGAGCGCCGGAAGGCACCCACGCCGACGTTGTAAACGAATGACACCAGGGCATCGAACTGCGGCTGAGTCAGCGGCACCTTGACCAGGGCATTAACCGCATCCTCGGCAGTGCCGACATCATCGGCCAGCAGCTGCGCCGCGAATTGCTCGGTGATCGAATCCCACCATTCGCCGGACTTGAGCAGATGGCCATAACCGATAGTCCACAGGCCCGCAGAATCCTTGTAAGGCTGCAGGCGCAAACCCTCGAACTGTTTCAGGTGCGCCAGGCCCGCAAGCGACAGATCCATCCGGCCACCCCACACAGAGGAAAAAACGTTTTCTATTTTGTAGGCGATCGGCAGCACCGCATCGCCGACCGCATCGAACGCGCCGGCCTCATATTCACCGGCATCAATCACGACGCCCGGCTCCGGCGCGTCATTGGAATACCATTCGAACGGCACGGCCGGATTGTCGATCTGAAAAATTTCATCCTGGCGCTCACGCAGCACCAGGTAGGCCGCGCCAGCTGCGCCAGCAATCACCACCAGGGCGGCGACGGCGCGCGCGCTCACTTGGCGGCCTCGGCTTTTGCGGCGGTCAGTGCAGCGCGCAATTCAGTGATTTTCGCGCTGTCCTGGTCGAGCAGTGCAAGCGCGACTTTTTCAGCCGTCACGCCACGGGCGCGAAGCTCAGCCTCTAGCTTTTGCTGTGCGGTCAGCACCGGCGCGACATAGGGACCAACCGCGCCATAATCACCGCGCACCGCAGCCGCGTGAATTTCGCGCCCGTGCGCCTCAGCGTCATCAGCACTCGCGCTAAACGGCGTCCACCCAGGCAGATGCTCGAACTGCACCCGGCAGACGATCATCCGACCGTCAGCACTGGAAAAAACAGGATTCCGCACCCCTGAAAACACCATCACGCGACCCTCTGAAAAACAGTTATATCTCCGGTTTGGCAGGGCACCCCGTTAATGTTTCGCCACGTTCCCGCAACCGCCGTGAACGCCCAATCCACAGCAGACGCATCCCACATCGCGCCGCTAATGGCGGCACTGGTGCCGCCCGCCGCGATTACCGTATTTGCCCGACCAAGGATAAAAGAGCCGATGCCGATATTTCCATTGTCATTATCGACATTGCCCGCCGCCGCACCCGTGCAGGATGCAGAACTCCCCGTAACGTTAATACCCCATGACCCCGACGCATCGCCGCCGGTTCGCGTCGGCACCACCAGCGCGGCGCGCGCGTTCGCGGCGGTCGCCGCGCCGGTTCCGCCATTGACCACGGCCACCGTGCCGGTGACATTGGCGGCGGTTCCTGGAACGTTGACGACAGGCGCGAAAAACATCTAGCCCTCGATGACGTGAACGTTGTTGCCGCCTGATGCGACGGAACGAATGCCGCGGATTTCACCGCTTGGCACAAAAGGCGGTTCCCACACGCCACCCGCCGGAATCGCCAGGCAGGCCGGCGTCGCGGCTGCGGCCACACCATCGCAGCGCACCCACAGCGTATCCGTAGCGTGCGCGTTTTGAATCAACAAATATTTCCGCGCAGCGTTCGCCGCCAGGATAACAATGCTGGCATTGGTAACAGCGACGGCCGCCGGCACATGCGCGCCGGCCGGCGGGGAAATAATCGAAACATTGCCCTGCACCGCATCGGAGCCGACACGGCCGGCATAAATATCAAACTCGACCAGCTGGGTTCCCGATGAAGTGACAATGACCTGGTCAAAGCCGCCTTCGGGATAGGCCCACTCGGCAGCCGTCGCGGAAACCAGGTCTTCCGCCAGCTTTTTACCCGCGCGCCGAAATTCAACATCAATGCCGGCCGTCGCCGTGCGGATGCGGAAAAAATTCCCGAACACGCCAAACGACTTCGGCGTTGCTGCAACAAAAGTCTCAGCGATACGCATCAGCGCGCCTTTCCAAATGAGCGAACAGCGACGATGGCCACCGCCGCAATGACGCCATAGGCCACCAGGCGCTTTGCATCGCCCTCGCCTTTCGCGTTGTCGTAAGCCGTGGCCACCATCGCGCCCGACGTTTTCACGATCTCTGAATTTTTATCCAGCACATCAAAGGAGTTTTCAAAGACACGATCAACCAGGCCCAGCAGCTGCTGCACCGTCTGGCCCTGCAGCGCGTCGGCGCTCTCGGCAAAATCAAAGGCGCGACCAATCGCGCCGCCGTCGAGCGTGGTCAACGTCAGCGTTGACGAATCGGCACTGACCCCCAGGCCGGAATCGACCACCAGGCGTTTATCAATGTTGTTGCTGGTTGTCGCATTCGCAGACGATGACCCGCCCTTGTGCGCGCAGCAGGCTGCGTGCAGCAGCTGCGGCGCGACGCCCTGGCGCAGACATTCACGAAGGCGCGCGTTCATGCCGCCGCCCGCTGCAGCGTGATCTGGCGCGGTTTATAACCGAGCCTGGCGAACTGGCGAATGATCGAACGCCGGCCGGTTTCGATGCGGTAAAAATTGACGCCCTGGAATTGTTTTTCCAGCGCACGAATCAGCGCCGGGAATTGTTCCCTGGTGAACGGCAGCCGGCCCGCGCCGGCATCAATCACACCGTCAGCACCGCCGTCGCGCTTTTCAACGCGCAGCACCACAGCGCCGAGCACCTGGCCGCCGGCATCCAGAACATCGAACAGCGCCGCGATCCCGGCCGCGACGTTGCGGCGCAGGGTTTCAGGCGTCGCCAGCGGGTCGCAGATCAGCGCGCGGGCGAACAGCGCAGCATGTTCATCGCGCCAGGCGACCGGCTGCAGGGTCAGGCTTTTTTCTTTATCCATACCAGCCCCATCAAAACAGCGCCGGCGACAGCGCCAGCGATCAACCAGGAAGGAACGCCGGCCGTCTTGCTGGACGTGGCCCCACCAGGCCCGAAGTCCACGACAAAGCCGGAGTTATCAAAGGCAAAATTGTTTGACGCATCGGCGCGCGACGGCCCGGCCGGCGGCGACGCGACCGCAGAAGAAAACACCTGTGCAGCTGCGGCGATCAGTGCCGGATTCATCGAACCTCCAAAAAAACCGCCCGAACCAACGGCGGTTTTTGATGCGCCGGCCAATTCAGGAATTCCGGCGTAATCATCCTCAAAGGCCGGCGCGCTGGATGACGGCCACACAGCGCCGCCGTTACTTCAAAGCGAGATAGGCGACGCCAGCGACCGCAACAACACCCAGCGCCAGCACCAGGGGATTACTCAGCGCGCCGGTCATCGGCACCCCGCGCGGGTAGTATTCCCCGTTCGGCCCCAAGCCCAGGCGCGCAAACTCAGCGGCCTGGTGCGGCTGCAGCGTTTCGGAGTCGATGTATCGGCCGACGCCGTAACTGACCAGCTTCTGCCACCATTCATCGCCGAGAGTCAGGCCAGGCGGCGGCGCGACGGTCGGAGTGCCGTAAAGATAGGGGTTCATACCGCGCCCTTTCTTAGTTGTTGGCCAGCGGGTCGAGCAGCTCGCACACCACGTCAACGTTGCCGGCACCGCTCACCGTGGCGAACCATTGATGCGTCTGCGAATTGGCCGCGTTGTGCGCCTTCGACATATTGCCGTCTTCGATGAAGTCGATGCAGACCATGTTCGCCTGCGGGGTGCGCTGGTATTCGGTCAGGATGAAGTCATTCAGCGCATCGTTTCGGTTCCAGACATCAATGCCGTTTTTCTTGACCCGCGCGGCGGTCACCGTTGCACCGAACAGGAATACGCGCTTGATCTGCGCGCCAGCCTGGCGGCCATACGGGATATCTAGCGGGAACTCACCAGCCGCGCCGAAGTTTTGCGTAAAACTCAACACCTTCGACATCAGCGTGCTGTAGGACTGGTCTTTCTGCGGAGCCGCCGACACCTGGGCGATTGCGGAAATTGTCGGCGTGGTTGCAGCACCGATGGTAATTTCAGCACTCAGGTCGCGGATGCCGCACGACACGGTATCAATACCGCCGACCGACTGGCCGACGATGGTGCGCGCGCGGATTTCCGAAAAGTCGATGGCCAGATAATTTGCCGAAGCCGTGATGCCGCGATGCTGCATCCGGGAATCGGTGCGCGATCCGGTATCTTCCCAGAACGTTTTGCCGTTCGCCTGCAGCTTGATGTTCGACATCAACGCTTTGGTCATCACACCGCCGCCCAGCGTCAAAATGATGCGGTCGATGGTGTAGCCCAGGGCATCATTCCACTTGCCCGTAGCTTTGGAGTTTGCGGCGACGTTCGCCAGCGGAGTAAGCACTAAATCCATGATCGGTTTCCCTTCGGGTTTGCCGGCGCGCCGGTTACAGCACGTCTTTGAGCAGCGGAACTTCGGCTTTTTTCACCATCGGGCGCACCACCAGGGCAGTGAACACACCGAAGGCCACGAAGGTTGCGTAAGCGATGGCCAGTTTTTTCAGATCCATTACGGCACCTCATTAAAAATTGTCGGGAGAGACAGAAAGACGCCGCCACGCTGCGCCCTGGCGGCACCAGGGCGCAAACGCCTTATAACGTTAGGGAATCAGCGCGCGCGGCGCTTTTTGGCGGATGCAGCCGCCTGGCCGGGCGTGAATCCCTCGTAAGAGATTTCCCCGTTGACCAGGTCTTTCACCACCCACTGACGCGGGCGCACTTCGCGGAGCAGATCGACCGGCACGTCGATGGCGTCGGCGATGGTTTTTTTATCGCCCGCGCTGGTCAGCTTGCCGACGCGGATATGTGTGCAGTTGGAAAAAAACGTTTTATCCAGCAGCGCCGGCCGCTGCGACGTGCCAACGACTTTAACGCCATAGTGCCGGCCGCCGGTCACCACTTCGAGCCAGCCAGGCGGCGAGTATCCGGCCTTTGTCACCAGCGCCATTTCCTCGACCACCAGCAGCACATTCCGCACCGCCAGGGCAGCTTTGCAGAAAATTGAAAACTGGTCGCGCATTACCGACTCGGTATCTTTGCGCGGCTGGTAAACCACAGCGAAGTCGCCGCCGGAAACTTTTCGCAGATGCGCCACCAGGTCAGCGGTTTTTTCCTTGATGACTTTGCCGGCGTGATCGTATTCGCGCATGGCATCCCAGATCATCAGGCGCGGCGGTTTCGCGGCCAGCACCGCTTTCACAAAATGCGACTTGCCGCTGCCGGTCGAGCCGATGACGGCCACAAAAGCCGCCTGGTTGTCGCTGCCCTTCATGGCACCGGCTTCGGCGCAGGCCCGCCAGGATGAGCGCGGCCGGCAGTGTTTTCATGCGTCGAGCCTTTGATGACCTCGACGGTATCCATGCCCAACATCACCAGCGCGCCGATGGCAACCACGTATTGCATGGCAACGCTGTCTTTCGCAGTGATGCCCCAGCGATCCAGCACCGGCGCCAGGGCAGCGCCGACCATGCCGCAACGCTCCTCTGTGTAAACCCGCTTCACGGCGGGATAGCGCATCGCCAGGAGATTGCCCGACCCCAGAAGCACCCCCTGCACCAGCTGCACCGTCGAGATGGAATGCACCCCTTCCCTGGCGGCCTCACCAGCTGGCGGCACATCAGCGCCAGCCGGCGGCGGTTCAGGCTGCGGATCGGCGGCAGCATCGACGCGCGCGGCATCGCCCTGTAGCGAATTCAGATCAGGATTATCAGCGGCAGGCGCGCCGCTGCCGGCGGTTTTAATGGCGTCCTTATCCACGCTTGCCCCCGGTCAGCACGTCGAGCGCGTCAGCGAAGCCGCCCTGTTTTTTCGCCTTGTCACCAGCTGGGGCGGGTGCAGCTGCAGCTGCGGCACCTGGCGACGCCTCGGCACCCGCCCCGGCACCAGGTTTCGGCGCGGGGTTATTCTCTAAGCCGTCAACGCGGCTGGTCATCATCGCGCGGATGTCTTTATCGCCGATGCTCGACAGCGTCCTGATGTTCGACACGCAGTTGTCGCAGCTGATATACGCCTTGTTGTTTGCAGCGATGCGAACGGCGGCGCGCGCGTATTGGCACACCGGGCAGCTGCAGTAACCATAATCAGGGTTTGCCATTTTTAACTTCCCTTTTCAGTGACTCAACATCTTGCGTCAGCTGGTCGATGACGGCCGCCAGGTCAGCGATTGCGCCACGCTCAGCGTGACCCAAAAACATCGCCACAGTCGGGCTGCCCAACATCTTCGCCACCTGGGTTTTGATCGATTTCATTCTGGTCTGCAGATCCATTTTTCGGCACCTTGTCCGGCGGGCGTTCGCGGTCGAGTTGTCGCAATGCCAGGAGAACGCCCCTAACCCCGGCCTCGCCTTCACGTTCAGCCCACAGCAGCACCTGGTATCGCGCACGATGGCGCAGCACCAGCTGCCAGTCGGATTTATCCAGCGTGGCCACCGTTTCAAACTCCGGCGCTTTCACCTGGTCATCGAGAATTTCTGCATCGTCTTTTTCGGCACCGATGCCCAGGCGACCGCGCAGCCCTGGTGACCAGGTCAGCTGCCGGCGGCCCTTCATCGCCCAATAAAATTCGATGAACAGCGCCGCCGCCTGGTCATTGCCGCGTTCGGCTTCGACCAGCAGCGTGAACGGCGTCGAGCCGCGCATGTGGTGCGCGACTTTACTTTGACCCTTCACCATCTCACGCGCAGCGCCCCAGGTCGCGCCGGCTTCCAGCTTCGATTTAAAAGAGGCTTCATGCCCGAATTTAGCGACGTATTCCGCCGCGAAGTCACCGCCGCGCACGTCGAAAGAATGCTGGTTGATATCGTTCAGCTGGCGCGTATCGGCTGCGCCGGATTTCAGCAGCGCGGCCACCCAGGCGGCGCGCAGCCGCTCAAGCGCCGGCAGCTGGCCCTTTTTGGCGAAAATCAATTCATGGTAATGCGGATGCCAGCCGTGCCAGCTGCCCCAGGTGCATTCGGTCGCGCGCACATTGCCGATACGGCCGGCCTCCTCCATCACCGCGCGGAACGTTTTCGATTGTTTGAACCGCTTCGACGTTTCCGACGCCAGGGCGATCAGCGCGGCCAGGTCATCGGCCCGAATGTGCGGCAGCGTCAGCGTCATCAAATAAACCTCGCCGCCTTGCTTCGCCCAGGCATCAATGGCGGCCTGCAGATCGTGCCGGCGCTCTTCCGTGATAATGCCGCTGCAGATCGGACAGGCCCACACGTTGCTGCAGCTTTCCAGGCCGCTGAAAATCGCCTTATTCCTGGCGTGATCGACGCGCACCTGCACCGTGCCAACCGTGCGCCAGCGATGGCAGGTGCAGACGCGCTCTTGCTTTTTGCCCTCCGGCAGCGGCCGGTAGATCAGGTTCGCGGCCACCCGCTGCAGCTGGTAACGGCCGGCCCGGTCTGAATCGGGCGCTTTTTGCGGATTTCCCGCCCTCTGGCGGTCAACCGATTTTGCGATCATACCGAGAGCCGCGCGTTCGGTCGGTTTCGACCTGTGGAAATAGGCATCACAGCGGCGGCGAAGCCTTATAACGGGCTGCGGCCCGCCGCTGCGCCCGGTTCGGCACCGCCGTGGGTGCGTCAGGAAGCCGCAGGACAGCCCTTACAAGGCCCGGCCACCAGGCGGCGCGGTAGAGCAGCACCAGCGCCAGGCCGGCCCTGTAACGCCACGGCAGCTGCACCGCCGCCTCAAAGGCCCGCGAGAATTCCGCCGGAGTCAAAGGCCAGCCTTGATGCAGCGGCCCAGGAACGCCCGCAACGCCTTAAAAGACGTTTCAGCCTGGTCAAGAACGGCCAGGCACGTCGCGGAATCGGGAGCCTGGTTTGCCAGTTTCAGCCGGGCAAACAAAACATCAAACTCCCCGCGCGTCATCTTCACCAGCATGCGGTCAGCTTCGGGCAGCTGGTCGAACGCCTCTTTTTTCACGGTCAGCCCCGCTCAGCTGCGGCCGGCAATGCGATCAGGTTTGCAGCATCGAAACCGACAGCGCCGCCGCGAATGTTCACGTCCAGCAGCACCATGACATCTTCGCCGATGCTTTCGACCGTGCCTTTAGCATTTCCCCATTCGCCATAGTGAACCTTGACGCGCTGGCCCACGGTGAACGGGGATTTTTTCGCTGCAGGTTTGCGCGCAGCGGTTTTCTTTACAGCTTTTTTCTTCGCCTTCATTTCATCGACCTCCACAAAAGAAAAGCCGCCCCGGTAGCCAGGGCGGCCAAAAAAGCGCGTCGAATAATCCTGCAGCGATTGCAGGTCACTACGCGCCAGCCATTTCAATTTTCACGCGCTCTGCGACTTCCTCAGCTGCGCGTGATCGGTTCAACCAGGGGCGCAGCACCAGGGCGAATTGATGGTCAAAATCTTCCTGGGTTTGCATCACCTGGCGCAGCAGATCGGCTAAGTCGATATCGGTCAGCACGTTGTAAGGGAACGCGGTTTCCCGCTGCACTTCGGATATTGAGCCGATGATTTCCCCGACCGCCAGCACGGCCGTCCGCAGCCGCTGCAATTCCGCCTGCAGGGCATCGACAGCAACACGCTGAATATCGTTGAGCGTCGCAGGATCAACGCGGTCAGGGATCGACACGCTGCCGCATTCCATCGGCAGCCGCGACGTAAGGATGGTGACTTTTGATTTCATCGCGCCACCTCGAACTGCCGCGCCAGGCGGCGCGCTGTGATGGCCTCAGACAGCAGAAACGGCGGCGACGTAACGCAGCCGGCAGCCGACAGCGACGCGGATGCAGTCGCGCAGCTGCGCTGGTATGCCTTCAATGC
>CAMBCD010000054.1 GCA_945863085.1 Bordetella parapertussis | reverse complement strand
GAGTAGCCGATGTGGTGGGCCTGGAGCGCACGCATTTGTATCGCAAGCTCAAGCACTTGGGCATCAAGACCTCGCGCAAGAACGAGGAATGAAAGCGGCGAGACCGGCCCGGCCACATACTGGTTCCGGCTCTCGCGCCCGTCATGGTGCTGCCGTTATAATGACAGCTTTTCTTCCCCCCGTTTCCGTTTCATCAGGATCAGGCAAGCCATGAGTTCCCGACCCGAGTTGGCGAACGCGCTGCGCGCGTTGGCAATGGACGCAGTGCAGCAGGCCAACTCCGGCCACCCCGGCATGCCGATGGGCATGGCGGAAATCGCAGAAGCCCTGTGGCATCGCCACCTGCGCCACAATCCGGCCAATCCGCAATGGGCCGACCGCGACCGTTTTGTATTGTCGAACGGGCATGGCTCGATGCTGCTTTACGGATTGCTGCATCTGACCGGCTACGACCTGCCGATCGAAGAACTCAAACGCTTCCGCCAGCTGCACTCCAAAACGGCGGGTCATCCCGAACACGGCATGGCGCCCGGCATCGAAACCACCACCGGTCCCCTGGGCCAGGGCATTGCCAACGCGGTTGGCATGGCGCTCAGTGAACGCGTGCTCGCCGACAGTTTCAACCGCGACGGCCACAGCATTGTTGATCACCGCACTTATGTATTCCTCGGCGATGGCTGCCTGATGGAAGGTGTATCGCACGAAGCCTGCGCGCTGGCCGGCACCCTGAAGCTGAACAAACTGATCGCCTTGTATGACGACAACGGCATCTCCATTGATTCCGAAAAAGCTCAAATAAAACAATGGTTTACAGATAACACCCCGCAACGTTTCGCAGCCTATGGCTGGAACGTGATCTACGGCGTGGATGGCCACGACACGGATGCCGTCGATGCAGCGATCCGCCAGGCGCAGGGTGAAAAAAACCGTCCTACGCTGATCTGCTGCAAAACCCTGATCGGCAAGGGCGCGCCGAAAAAACAGAATACCGGTGGTGCCCACGGCGCACCACTGGGCGCCGAGGAAATCGCCGCCACACGTTCAGCGATCAACTGGCCACACGCGCCGTTTGAAATTCCGGAAGCGGTACGTGCTGAATGGAATGCGCGAGAACGCGGTGCTGCGCAGGAAAACGAGTGGAGCCGGAAATTTTCAGCCTACGCTGCGGCACATCCGGAACTGGCTGCTGAATTCAAACGCCGCATGTCCGGTGAACTGCCGGCCGGCTGGGTTGTGCACCGTGATGCTTTCATGGCGCAGACCGTGCAAAAAGCCGAAACCATTGCAACGCGCAAGGCTTCGCAGAATGCAATCGAAGGTTTTGCGCCGGCACTGCCGGAACTGATCGGTGGCTCGGCCGACCTTGCCGGCTCCAACCTGACTTTGTGGTCCGGTTCCAAAGGCGTCAGTGCGACGGCAGGCGGCAATTACATTTATTTTGGCGTGCGCGAATTCGGCATGGCAGCGATCTGCAATGGCATTGCACTGCACGGTGGCCTGATTCCGTACCATGCCACTTTCCTCGTGTTCTCCGACTATGCGCGCAATGCGCTGCGTATGGCGGCACTGATGAAACAGCGCGTGGTCTGTGTGTTCACCCATGACTCGATCGGTCTCGGTGAAGACGGCCCGACCCACCAGCCGGTTGAACACGCGGCCACATTGCGCCTGATTCCCAATATGGATGTGTGGCGGCCCTGCGATACCGTCGAAACCACAGCGGCCTGGGCTGCGGCCATTGAACGTCGTGATGGTCCGACCAGCCTGCTGCTGTCGCGGCAGAACCTGACGTTCCAGCAACGCAGCTCGGAGCAGATTGCAGGCATCAACCGCGGCGCTTATGTACTGTCCGAAGCCACCGGCGGCGCGGCGCGCGCGGTGATCATCGCCACCGGTTCGGAGGTTGCCATTGCGCTGGCAGCACAGCAGGCGCTGGCCACTGCGGGTGTTGCGGTGCGTGTGGTGTCCATGCCCTGCACCTCGATTTTTGACCGTCAGGACGCCGCATACCGCGCCAGTGTTTTGCCGCGTGGTGTGCCGCGAGTCGCGGTCGAGGCTGGTGTTACCGATTACTGGCGTAAATACGTCGGGCTCGAAGGTGCGGTCATCGGAATCGACCGGTTCGGCGAATCGGCTCCGGCCAATGAACTCTATAAATTTTTCGGTATCACAGCGGAGAATGTCTCTGCCGCAGTGCAGGGCGTATTGCAGTCATAGGCTGAATTTTTAACGGGATTTTCTGGAGGCGTCATGGCAATCAAGGTCGGCATCAACGGGTTCGGGCGTATCGGTCGCATGGTGTTTCGCGCGGCGGTGCAGGATTTCCCCGATATCGAAATCGTCGGTATCAACGACCTGCTGGAACCGGATTACCTTGCCTACATGCTGCGCCATGACTCGGTGCACGGCAAATTCAAGGGCGAGATCTCGGTTTCCGGCACGACGCTGGTGGTCAACGGCAAAAAAATCCGCCTGACCGCAGTCAAGGATCCCACCGAACTGAAATGGAACGAAATCGGTGCCGACGTCGTCATCGAAGCCACCGGTCTGTTCCTCGACAAGGCTACTGCGCAGAAGCATCTGACCGCAGGCGCCAAAAAAGTCATCATGTCGGCGCCGTCGAAAGATGACACGCCGATGTTCGTGTTCGGCGTCAACGACAAAACCTACGCCGGGCAGACCATCATTTCCAACGCTTCGTGCACCACCAATTGCCTGGCACCGGTGGCCAAAGTGCTGAACGACAAATGGGGCATCAAGCGTGGCCTGATGACCACGGTGCATGCCGCTACTGCGACGCAGAAAACCGTCGATGGCCCGTCGAACAAGGACTGGCGTGGTGGTCGTGGCATTCTCGAAAACATCATTCCGTCATCCACCGGTGCGGCCAAGGCCGTCGGCGTGGTGATCCCGGAACTGAATAAAAAACTGACGGGCATGGCCTTCCGCGTGCCGACCTCTGACGTGTCGGTAATCGACTTGACCGTCGAACTGAACAAACCCGCAACCTACGCTGAAATCTGCGCTGAAATGAAAGCACAGTCGGTCGGTGCAATGAAGGGTGTGCTGGGTTATACCGAGGAAAAAGTGGTGTCCACCGACTTCCGCGATGAAACCTGCACTTCGGTGTTTGACGCCGAAGCCGGCATCGCGCTCGACAGCACTTTCGTCAAGGTCGTGTCCTGGTATGACAACGAATGGGGTTATTCCAGCAAGGTGCTGGAAATGGTGCGGGTCATCGCGAAATAAGCGCGACGCAGCAAGAGCATGAAGTTTCTCAGACTCACCGACCTTCCCCTCGCCGGAAAACGCGTATTCATCCGTGCCGACCTGAATGTGCCGCAGGACGACGCCGGCAACATCAGCGAAGACACGCGCATTCGCGCCACCATCCCCGGCATCAAACACGCGCTCGCAGCAGGCGCCGCGGTGATGGTGACGTCCCATCTCGGACGTCCGACCGAAGGCACACTTAAGCCCGAAGACTCGCTGGCACCGATCGCGAAACGATTGTCCGAGGTACTGGGTCAGCCGGTACGTCTGGTGCAGAACTGGGTTGAGAACGGTGTAGACGTCAAACCTGGTGAAGTCGTGTTGCTGGAAAACTGCCGCGTCAACAAGGGCGAGAAAAAAAACGACGAAGCACTGGCGCGCAAAATGGCGGCGCTGTGCGACGTGTATGTGAACGATGCTTTCGGTACTGCGCATCGCGCTGAAGCCACTACCCACGGCATTGCGAAATTTGCACCGGTGGCCTGCGCCGGACCGCTGATGGCGGCCGAACTTGATGCGCTGGGCCGGGCATTGAGCAATCCGGCGCGACCCTTGCTGGCCATCGTCGCCGGATCCAAGGTGTCGACCAAGCTGACCATCCTCAAGGCACTGGCCTCCAAGGTGGACCAGCTGATCGTCGGTGGCGGCATTGCCAATACCTTCATGCTCGCATCCGGCATGCGCATCGGTAAATCGCTGGCCGAACCCGACCTGGTCGGCGAAGCGCAGGCCATCATCGACATTATGAAGGCGCGCGGCGCGCAGGTACCGCTGCCGGTGGACGTGGTGGTGGCCGATGAACTGTCGGCGCTGGCCCGTGCCAACCCGGTACCCGCCGATGCGGTGCGACCCGACGACCTGATCCTCGACGTCGGCGCCAAAACCGCAAAAACCTTCGCCGGGCTGATCGCCAAAGCCGGAACCATTGTCTGGAACGGCCCGGTCGGCGTGTTCGAATATGATCAGTTCGCCGGCGGCACCAAGGCCATTGCCCAGGCGATTGCGGCCTCACCGGCGTTTTCCATCGCCGGCGGCGGCGATACGCTGGCGGCAGTCGCGAAATACAAAATTGCCGACAAGGTGTCGTACATTTCCACTGGTGGCGGCGCCTTCCTGGAGTTCCTCGAAGGCAAAACGTTACCGGCGGTTGAAGTCCTCGAGCAACGCGCAAAATAAGATCGCGCAAAAAGAAATCGCACAAAATGAGCAGGGCGGTACGCGCATCCAGCGCGCGCCGGACGCAGCATTAGCGGAATGGGTGGCGCATGATACGCAGAACCAAAGTGGTAGCCACGCTGGGCCCCGCGTCCAGCGACGCCAAGACGCTGGCGCGCATGATCGAGGCCGGCCTCGACGTGGTGCGCATCAATTTCTCCCATGGCACGCCGGATGAACACCGCGCACGGGTCAATCTGGTGCGCGATCTGGCGCGCAAGGCCGGGCGTGCGGTCGGTGTTCTGGTCGACCTGCAGGGCCCGAAGATCCGCGTCGGCCGCTTCAAGGACGGGAAAATCCAGCTTGAACCCGGCGCAAAGTTCGTGCTGGATGCCGAGTGCAAGCTCGGCGACCAGCATGTTGTCGGCCTTGATTACAAGAACCTGCCCAATGACGTGCATCCCGGCGACACGCTGCTGCTCGACGACGGGCGCATCGTGCTTGGCGTGACCAATGTGCGCGGGCCGAAAATCACCACCGTTGTCGAACAGGGCGGGCCGCTGTCGAACAACAAGGGCATCAACCGCAAGGGTGGCGGCTTGACCGCGCCGGCGCTGACCGAAAAAGACAAGCAGGACATCAAGCTCGCTGCCGAATTGAAGGCCGATTTCCTGGCCGTGTCCTTTCCGCGCTCCGGCGACGATGTGCGCTGGGCCCGCGACCTGTTCACCAAGTCCGGCGGCCATGGCCTGATTGTTTCAAAAATAGAGCGCGCCGAAGCCATTCCCGCGCTCGACGAAATCCTCGATGCCTCGGACGCGATCATGGTGGCGCGCGGCGATCTGGCCGTCGAAGTCGGTGATGCCGCCGTGCCGGCGTTGCAGAAACGCATGATCCGCATGGCGCGCGAAAAACAGAAACTGACGATTACCGCGACCCAGATGATGGAGTCGATGATCAGCAGCCCGATTCCCACGCGCGCCGAAGTTTCGGATGTCGCCAATGCGGTGCTGGATGGCACCGATGCAGTCATGACTTCCGCGGAGACCGCAGCAGGCAGGTATCCCGCCGAAACCATCGCGGCGATGGTGCGTGTTTGCGTGGAAGCGGAAAAGGAAGATTCGCTGCAGCAGGAGCGGCGCGGCGGTCCCGGCCAAACCGATGTCGAAAACGCGGTCGCCCGGGCAACCGCATTTACCGCCGCCGGCCTGCCGATCAAGGCGGTGGCAGCCCTGACCCAGAGCGGTCGCACTGCACTGCTGATGTCGCGGATGGCGATCGCGGTGCCGATTTACGCGATGAGTTCCGTCATTGAAACCCGGCGTCGCGTCACGCTGTTCCGCGGCGTGCATCCGGTGCGTTTCAAAGGCGCGCGCAATCCGGAAAAAGCGCTGCACATGGCGGAAGACGAACTGATCAAGCGTGGCGTTGTACAGAATGGCGACCTGATCGTACTGACCATCGGCGAGCCCTTCGGCCGCGCCGGAGGTACCAACACCCTGAAAATCGTCAAGGTCGGGGAGCACCGGAAGAAATAATCCGCCGGTGTAAAATACCGCCCCGTTTTCAGCCTTTTCACCAACCCCTTACCAGACCAGCAGGAGCAATCATGTCAGCAAATGATCTCGCCGCCATCGCCCAGGCGATGGTCGCCCCCGGCAAAGGCATACTTGCCGCCGACGAAAGCACCGGCACCATCGGCAAACGTTTCGAAGGCATCAATGTCGAAAACAACGAGGAAAACCGCCGTGCCTATCGCGACATGCTGTTCCTGACCCGCGGCATCGGCGAGCACATCAGCGGCGTGATCCTGTATGACGAGACACTGCGCCAGAAATCGGCTGACGGTACTTCCTTCGTCAAACTGCTGGAAAAAACGGGCGTCCTGCCCGGCATCAAGGTCGATACCGGCGCCAAGGATCTGCCGCTGTGTCCGGGTGAAAAAATCACCGAAGGCCTGGACAACCTGCCCAAGCGTTGCGCGGATTATGTGAAACTCGGCGCCAAGTTCGCCAAATGGCGCGCCGTGATCGAAATCGGCCGCGACATGCCCAGTGCCACCTGCATTGCCGCCAATGCCCATGCCCTGGCGCGTTATGCCGCGATCTGCCAGGAAGCGGGCCTTGTGCCCATCGTCGAACCTGAAGTGCTGATGGACGGCGACCACACGATAGAGCGTTGCGAAGAAGTCACGGAGTGGACGCTGAACGCGGTGTACGAAGCGCTGTACCTGAACCGCGTTGTGCTCGAACACACCGTGCTCAAACCGTCGATGGTGATTTCCGGCAAAAAATGCGCGAAACAGGCGCCGGTCGATGAAGTCGCCGCGCGTACTGTGCGTGTTCTTAAGCGCACCGTGCCGGCCGCGGTTGCCGGCATCGTGTTCCTGTCCGGCGGCCAGAGCGATGAATTGGCGACCGCCCATCTCAATTCGATGAATGTACAGTTCAAGGGCAAGCTGCCCTGGCCGCTGTCGTTTTCCTACGGTCGGGCCTTGCAGCAGCCGGCGCTGAAAGCCTGGAAAGGCGCGGCGGGTAATGTCGCCGCCGCCCAGGCTGCGCTGGCGCACCGTTCCAAAATGAACGGGCTGGCCAGCCTCGGCCAGTATTCAGCCGAGCAGGAACGTCAGGCCAAGGCCGCATAAAATTTTAATAAAATCAATAACTTATAATATAAGTTAGCACATACTCTGGCCATGCGGCTGCCCGTTTCCATCATCACCGGTTTTCTGGGCAGCGGCAAAACCACGCTGTTGAACCGGCTGTTGCAGGATCCGGCGATGGCCGGCGCCGCGGTGATCATCAACGAGTTCGGCGAGATCGGACTCGACCACCTGCTGATCGCCACCCCCAACGAAAACACGGTGCTGCTGGCCAGCGGCTGCATTGGCTGCACGGTGCGCGGCGACCTGGTCAACACGCTGCGTGACCTCGACAAACAACGGTGCCAGGGTGACCTGCCGCCCTTCGACCGCGTGCTGATCGAAACCACCGGCCTCGCCGATCCGGTGCCCATCGCGCAGACCGTGGTCACCGATGAAAAGCTGGCGCCCACTTACCAACTCGACAGCGTGATCACGCTGGTTGATGGTGTTAACGGCCTGCAGCAACTGGACAACCAGCCCGAGTCGGTCAAACAGGCTGCACTCGCTGACCGACTGCTGATCAGCAAAACCGATCTACCCGAAGCGACAGACGTGCCGGCCTTGCTCGCGCGTCTGCACGAACTGAATCCCGGCGCCCAGGTGCTGACCGTGGCTCATGGCGAGGTCACGCCGTCCCTGCTGTTCGGCGCGGCGATCAACGTCGAAGCGCGTCCTGCCGAAGTGCAGCGCTGGTTATGCGAAGAGGCTTTTGTGCGCGTCGAAGCGCAGCAAATATCAGCATTGGGTGCCCGCAAGCGGGTCAGCGTCCACGATGCCCGCATCCAGTCCTACAGCATCCATCTCGATGAACCGATCAGAGCCGAGGGACTGACTGCCTGGCTGACGGCGCTGGCATCACTGCATGGCAAAGAATTGCTGCGCGTGAAAGGCCTGCTCAATGTCGAAGGTGAACCGGTCGCCGTACATGCAGTGCAAACGCTGATTCATGAACCGGTCACGCTGCAACAATGGCCGGATGGCGAACGCCGGTCGCGCCTGGTTTTTATTGCCCGCGGCATGAACCGCGCCGCCATTGAAGCCACGCTGGATGTGCTGCGCTGGAAGTCCACATCTACATTGCCCGCTGGTGAAACGCCCAGGCCCGACCCGCAGGCTTACGCTCGTTTCCTCGCGGCGATGACCAAAATGCATTGAGATTTAGCACAATCCGGCTTGACAAGCCGGAGGTGATTAATTAGCTTCCAAGCTCTGCTGCAAACGCTTACATTCTGCAAATTTTGCAGACCTGTGCCTGCAATTGCAGGCTGGACAAAGGAGGAATTTCCCTGATGTTCGAATTCAAACCGGCAGAGGCCAAAGGCCCGATCCGGGTGCTCAAGGGTGGTCTGCTGATTGACGGCAACGGTGGCAAGCCGGTCAAGGATCCGGTGATTTTGCTCGAAGGCCGGCGCATCAAGCAGGTCGGGGTCAAGGGCAAGGTCAAAATCCCCGCCAAGGCCGAAATCATCGACTGCGGCACGGCAACGCTGATGCCGGGCCTGATGGACATCCATCTGCACACGATGATGTTCAACTGCCTGACCTTCCACAATTACCGTGTCGCACAGTGGGAAATCACGCCGGAACTGCAGCAGATGTACGGCCTGTTCCATGCCCAGCTCTGTTTCGACATGGGTTTCACCACGCTGCGTGACCTCGGCCTCAATTCCGGCCGCGGCCTGCTCACCGCGCATCTCTGCGCGATCCGTGACTCGATCGAAGCCGGCGTCATCGAAGGCCCGCGCATGCTGATCGGCGGTTTCACCACCATCACCGGCTCACATCTCGACCTGATCCAGCCGCGCGCCGCCCAGCGTTACGGTTTCCAGACCGCCGACGGTCCCTGGGAACTGAGGAAACTCGCGCGGACCAACCTGCTGGCAGGCTGCGACATCGTCAAGACCTGCGCCACCGGTGGTGGCGGCACCGACAAGGAAGAGCCGGACATCCGCAACATGACGCAGGAGGAAATCGACGCCATCGTCGATGAAGCCCACGCTTTCCACAAGACCGCCGCAGTGCACTGCTTCACGCCCAACGGCCAGCGCATGGCCCTTGCCGCCGGCGCCGACACCATCGAACACATGGTGTTCCATGAAGACGAAACCATCGACATGATCGCCGAGGCCGGCACCTGGATGACGCCGACGCTGCTGCATCGTACCGACCACGCCATAGAAACCCGCAAGGACCAGGGCACTTCGCAATTCGTGCTGAACAAGATGAAGGCGCTGCAGCCGTACTGTTTCGAGACCTTCCAGAAAATGCACAAGGCCGGTGTCAACATCGCGCTTGGCACCGACATGGGTTTTGATCCCGAGATGGGCACCAATGCCCGCGAGATGGAAATCTACGTCAAGCTGGGCATGACGCCGATGGAAGCGATCATGAGCGCCACGCGCAATGCCGCACGCGCGATCAAACTCGACAAGCAACTGGGCACTGTGGAAGCCGGCAAACTCGCCGACATCATTGCCGTCAAGGGTGATCCGCTGAAAAACATCCGCGTATTCCAGGACAAGAAAAACATCCAGCTGGTGATGAAGGAAGGCCGCATCTATGCCGACCGCCGTCCGGGGCATGACAAAAACGTGGTCAGCGCGACGCCGCGCGACTGGAAAAAAATCGATTACCTGTAATTCTTAAAACAAGTCACCAGAAGATTATTTGAGGAGGTTGTATGGCCGCAGCAAAAAAAAGCACCGCCAAAACCAAGACCGTGGGCGCCATCCGCGCCGGAAACGGCAAGTATCACTTCCGCATGGCGAAGCTGAAGAAGGTGGCCGCGGGTACCGGCTATTCAACTTCGCACGGCGGTGTTGTTGAAGGTTCACGCATACTCGTCGGCTACATCCACAAGCCACGCGGCACCGGCTCGCGGATGCACTCGCACAAGAACGAACAGCTGAACTATGTACTGCAGGGCACGCTGGTGGGGTCGGTCAACGGCAAACGCGTTGTCGCCCCTGCCGGCACCCTGATTTACATCCCGGCGAACGCGCCGCACAACCTGGTGTCATCAACCAAGGACAAAGACGTCATCTTTCTCGCGATCAAGGATCTGTCGCAGGGCATCATCGGCATGGCCGTTGATGGCACGATGAGCGGACCGCACTACGAAAAAGGTTTTGGTCCGGCGGCGAAGGCGGCCAAAAAGAAGAGCAAAAGCCGGACTGCAGCACGTCGATAAATAATCAATAAAATCAATAAGTTATAATCTCCCTATGCGCCTGAACGCAGAGGAGAAAAAAATGCTGCGCGGCGACCTCGGGCCCGCAGTGCAGGAAGCATTGCAGTTGCAACTGGAGGTTGGCCGGTTCTTCGGCGCCAAACGTTTTGTGCCGGTATCGAACGTGCACATGATGGGCGACATCGAAGTGATGGGTGACTCGGGCAAATCCTTCCTCGAGCGCGCCGCGCAGTCGGGCGCGAAATGCCGGCAGCCGACAACCACCAATGCGCGTTGTGTTGACTTTGCGCATGTGGAAAGCCTGAAGCAGGATGCCGGCGAGGTCCGCAAGGAAAAGGAAATCATTGCCTGCCTGCGGCGCATGGATGTCATCACCGCCGACACCTGCATCAATTACCAGACGTTGTACCAGCCGCATCTCGGCGAACATGTGGCCTGGGGGGATACCGGCACCGTGATCTACGCCAACTCGGTGTTCGGTGCGCGTTCGAATTTTGAAGCCGGCCCGGCGGCACTGGCTGCCGGCATCACCGGCCGCGTACCGGAGTACGGCTTTCATCTTGATGAGCACCGCCGCGGGACCTTCCGCGTCGACCTGAAAGCCGACCTCAACGATCTCGCCGACTGGGGCGCCGTGGGCAAGATTGTCGGCTCGGCACACCAGGACTATTACGCGGTACCGGTGTTCACCGGCATCAAACGGTCACCGACCGCGGACGAACTGAAGCAGCTCGGTGCGTCGCTGGCCAGTTACGGCTCAATGGGCATGTTCCACATGGTCGGTGTGACGCCGGAAGCGTCGACGCTGAAAGCAGCCTTCGGCGGACGCAAGCCGAAAGAGGTGATGACCGTCAGCAACCGGGATCTTGAAAAAATCTATGCCGGTTACGACAAACAGAACAATCCGCTGAACCTGGTGGTGTTCTCCGGACCTCAGCAATCACTGCTTGAAATGAAAACCCTGGCCGACCTGCTCAAGGGTCGTCGCGTGCATCCGGGCAGCCAGCTGTTCATCACCACCAGCAACGGCGTCAAAAGTGCAGCGAAAGAGCTTGGCTATCTGAAAAGCATCGAAGAAGCCGGCGCCATCGTGCTCGAAGGCGTGTGTTTTTACATCCTGCAGAACCTGCCGCAGATGCGGGTGCGCGAAGGCTGGAGCAACCTGGTGACCAACTCGGCCAAACTCGCCAACATCATCGGTGCGCATAAATTCAACACCATCCTGCGCCGCACCGCCGAGTGCGTGGACATCGCCTGCACCGGCAGGGACGTGCGGTGAAAGCGGCCTTGCGCAAGGCCGGGTCGCTAAAAACCATACGGATCAAACGGGCCTTCGGCGCCGTGGTTGAAGGCGAAGCGCTGGTTTCAACGGAAGGATTCTCGCCGCGTTACGACCTCGACCGCTGGAGCGGCCTGATTTCGCGGCCAGGGCACGCGCTTGAGGGTCACAACATCAAGGGCAAGATCCTGATCACGCCCAGCGCCAAGGGTGGCATAGC
>CAMBCD010000053.1 GCA_945863085.1 Bordetella parapertussis | reverse complement strand
GGGAATACGTGGATGTGCAGAAGGCAGCAGCGGCAAAGACGGTGGCCGACCAGTACCCGGAGAACCAGTTGCGTCCACAGGCTGCCCAGGGCTGCCTCTTTGGCATCGGCCGCTGCATCATGCCCGGCGACAAGGAATACAACCGCGGTACCTTGAACCCCGCAAAGCGCTGAACGGCGCTGCACGCCTCTGTCACGGCATTGTGTCTGCATGCTGTGCCCGCAGATTCCCTGATCATGGCTTTTTCCAGTAGGCTGGGTCCGTGAGCATACGTTCCCGGCTGTTGCTGCTGATCCTGTTCGCCACGCTGATACCTGCGCTGGTGAGTGTGTTCCATTTTGTCGAGCGTCGTGATGCCGAAGTCACCGAGGCGGCACACCGGCTGAGTGCTGAAGCCGGACGTGTGGCGCATGAACTGAAGGACATGGTGCGCGGCACTGCGCAATTGCATTACGGTTTGTCCAGGGCACGCGATTTTGACAAGCCGGACAAGGCGGCCTGTTCCGCCTTCCTGAATGATGTGCTGAAGGAGCACCCGCAGTACACGGGAATACTGACCATCCTGCCGGACGGTAACCTGTTTTGTGATTCGCTGCGCACCGGCCGCAAGCTGAATCTGACGGACCGCCGCTATTTCCAGACTGTGATGAAGCCGGATGCCCCGCCGCTGGCGGTCGAACCGGCCTTCGGCCGCCTGACCGGCATCGCGGTCATGCAGGTGGCCTATGCCGTGCGGAAAGAAACCGGCGAACCACGTTTTGTGCTGCTGGCCTCGCTGAACCTCAAGGAATTCATGCAGTCCCGGGCAAAAACCCTGCCGTTCAGCGGCGCGGTGATTGCATTGTTGGACAGCCAGGGCATGATCCTGTCGTGGAACCCCGAGGGCGGAAAATTGCCCGGCACCTCCATCGCCGGCACGCCGCTGGCCCGTTTTGGACTGAACAGCCGCGGGGAAGATGTGCAGCAGGACATCACTCATGATGGAGTGACTCGGATCTGGGCGGTCAGCGATTTGCCGGAATTCCCGGAAGCCGGCCTGCGTGTCCTGGTCGGGGTTGCCCGTGCGGACCTGCTCACGGTGGCCAACCGCAACCTGAGGCAGTCGCTGACGGCGCTGGCGCTGGTGCTGCTGCTGGTGGTTGCCGGCGCCTGGGCATTGTCCGAGTTGGGCATACGCAGGCAGATTGCCCGCATCAACGCAGCGGTCACCCGCTTTAGCGGCGGCGATTTCAGCGCACGTATCGGCCAGCCTTATCCGCGCGGTGAAATCGGCGGGTTGATGGCCGCCCTTGATCACGATTTCGGCCTGATTCAGGAGCAGCGCAAGGTGATTGAGCAACTCAATGCCGATCTCGAGCGCCGGGTGATGGAGCGCACCGCGCAGCTGGCGGCCACCAACAAGGAGCTGGAATCGTTTTCCTATTCCGTGTCCCACGACCTGCGCATGCCGCTGCGCCATATCGACGGTTACATTGAATTGCTGTCCGGCGAAAGCGAAGGCCGGCTGACTGCCGAGGCACAGCGTTATCTGCAGGTGGTGACCGACGCCAGCCGGAAAATGGGCCAGCTCATCGATGACCTGCTGGCGTTTTCGCGCATGGGACGGATCGAACTGATCGAAAGCAGCGTCGTGCTCGATGCGTTGGTGCAGGAGGCCATGCAGGCCATGGCGCCGGATACAGGGCAGCGCAACATCGCCTGGACCGTGCAACCACTGCCTGTGGTGCGCGGTGACCCGGCGATGCTGAAGCAGGTGTTTGCCAATCTGCTGGGGAATGCGGTGAAATATACCCGTCCCCGCGATCCGGCACAGATTGAAATCGGCTGCCTGGGCGAAGAAGAAGGGCGGTTGATCCTGTTTGTGCGCGACAATGGCGTTGGATTTGAAATGAAATACGCCGATAAACTGTTCGGCGTGTTCCAGCGCATGCACCGGGCGGACCAGTTCGAGGGCACGGGCATCGGCCTGGCCAATGTCCGGCGCATCATCGCCCGGCACGGTGGCCGGACCTGGGCTGAAGCCACACTGGACGGGGGTGCGACGTTTTATTTCACGCTGCGGGCGGCGTAACAGGCGCCACGGCAAAAATGATCAAGGAGAAGACCATCAATACCCTGGCCCGCATACTGCTCGTGGAAGATGATGCGCATGATGCCGAGCTCACGCTGAAAGCGCTGTCGCAGATGGCCAATGAGGTGCTGCATCTGTGGGATGGCGCCGAGGCGCTGGATTATCTGTACCGGCGCGGTGATTTTGCCGGCCGGCCCGAGGGCAACCCGGCAGTGGTGCTGCTGGATCTTAAAATGCCCCGTGTCGACGGGCTGGAAGTGCTGCGGCAACTGAAAGGGGATCCGCTGCTGAAGAAAATTCCGGTGGTGGTGATGACGTCCTCGCGTGAAGACCAGGATCTGCACAACTGTTATGACCTGAACATCAATGCCTATGTGGTCAAGCCGGTGAAGTTTCAGGCCTTTGTCGAGGCCGTGAAACAGGTCGGCGCATTCTGGGCGGTGCTGAACGAATTGCCGCCGGGCAATCCGTTCAGGCGCGAGGGGCGCAGCGAGTAGGCGCTAGCCGCGGCCGGTCAGAAGGGCAGCGTTGCGCCCGGTTTGACGGCGAGCAGCACCCGCCGGAAGTCTTCCTGGATACGCTGCAGTGCCGCTTCGTTGTCGGCTTCGAAACGCAGCACGATGATCGGCGTCGTGTTTGATGGTCGCGCCAGGCCGAAACCGTCCGCATATTCCACGCGCAGGCCGTCGATGGTGATGACTTCGCGGGCGGCGGTGAACTTTGCGGTTTTCTGCAGCTCATCCATCAATGTGTAGTTTTCACCTTCGTTCAGCTGCCATTGCAGCTCCGGCGTGTTGATTGCATCCGGCAGTGCTTCGAGTACGGCGCCGGGATCGGCGCTGCGGCTGAGGATTTCCAGCAGCCGCGCGCCGGCATACATGCCGTCGTCAAAACCGTACCAGCGCTCCTTGAAAAAAATGTGGCCGCTCATTTCGCCGGCCAGCGGCGCGCCGCTTTCCTTCAATTTTTTCTTGATGAATGAGTGGCCGGTTTTCCACAGCAGTGGTTTGCCGCCGTGCTTGCGGATCCAGCCGAACTGGTGCCGCGTGCATTTGACGTCGAAAATGATTTCGGCGCCGGGTACACGCGACAACACGTCGGCCGCGAACAGCATCAGCTGGCGGTCGGGATAGATGATTTTTCCCGACCTGGTGACCACGCCCAATCGGTCACCGTCGCCGTCAAAGGCCAGTCCGATCTCGGCATCGCCCGCACGTAATGCCGCAATCAGGTCCTGCAGGTTTTTCGGCTGCGACGGATCAGGATGGTGGTTGGGAAAGGTGCCGTCGACTTCGCAGTAGAGTTCCTCCACCGTGCAGCCCAGCCGGCGATAGAGTTCCGGCGCGGTGGCGCCGGCGACGCCGTTGCCGCAATCGATGGCGATGCGCATCGGCCGCGCGAGTTTGATTGAGTCGGTAATGCGTGATCCAGTGATGCGTTCAAGGTAGGCGGCGCGGATGTCGTGGCTGCGGTAGCTGCCGGCACCGCTGCTGAGGTTCTTGTCGAGCAGGCGCTGGCGCAGGGCCTGTATCGATTCGCCGGCGAGGGTGTCGCCGGCCAGCATCATTTTCAGGCCGTTGTATTGCGGCGGGTTGTGCGAGCCGGTGACCATCACCCCGGACAGTGTGTCGAGTTCGTGCGCGGCGAAATACAGCATCGGTGTGGCGACCTGGCCGACGTCGATGACATCGACGCCGCTGGCCTGCAGCCCGCGCGCCAGCGCCGCTGCGAGTTCAGGACCGGAGAGGCGGCCATCACGGCCGATGACCACGGCATGGCGGCCGCGGGCCAGTGCTTCGGCGCCGATGGCGCGACCGATGGCTTCGGTGCCGGGCACGGTCAGGGTGTCGCCGACGATGCCGCGGATGTCATAGGCTTTGAAAATGGTGCTTGGGGGAGCGGGCAAGGTAGTCATAAAATACCAATAAAAACAATAAGTTACATATTGTATCACGCGCCCAGGAATTCGAGCACCGTCTGCGGCAGCCAGGCGAGTGTGCCGGTGGCGTCCGGAAAGCCGACGTGCCCGCCTTCGTCCGGAAACGCCGCCGTCACTGCCGCCGGCAAAGACGGCAATTCCGGCAAGGCCGCCACGGGCAGGAAAGGATCGTTGCGTGCGTTGAGCAGCAGCGTGGGTACGGCAATGTGCGCGAGATGCGGTTTGCTGCTGGCGCGGGTGTAGTAGTCATCGACGTCCCTGTAGCCATGCAGCCGCGAGGTGACCAGGTCATCGAATTCCCGCAATGTGCGCGTGGCGCGCAGGCGGTCCTCGTCAAACAGTTTTGGATGGATGCGCAGCTTGGCCAGCGATTTGCGCTTCATGGTTGCCAGGAAGTTGTTGGTGTAAACCATGTTGAAGCCCTGTTCCAGCGCACTGCCCGCGGCGTGCAGATCCACCGGCGCCGAGACGGCGGCGGCGCGGTGCACGACAGCGCATGCGTCCGCTTGCTGCTCACCCAGCCATTTCAGCAAGGCGTTGCCGCCGAGCGAGACGCCGGCGGCCAGCAGCGGGCCGCCGGCATGTTGGTTGCGCAGACGACGCAGGATCCAGTCAATTTCCGTGCTGTCGCCGGAATGGTAGGCACGCGGCAGGCGGTTCAGTTCGCCGCTGCAGCCGCGGAAATGGACGACCACGCCGCGCCAGCCGCGGGCGACGGCGGCGTGCATCAGTGCGCGCGCGTAGTGGCTGTTGGAACTGCCTTCGAGCCCGTGAAACAACACCAGCAGCGGCGCGTCACCTGCGGCCGGCGTGGCCGTCCAGTCCAGGTCTATGAAATCACCGTCCGGCGTATCCCAGCGCTGGCGGCGATAGTGGACGGCCGGGCGGCGCGCCAGCAGCGCCGGATACAGCGTCTGCAGGTTGCCGCCGGGCAGCCAGAGCGGCGCCCGGTATGCGGGGTGAGGTGTGACCATGTGCGGGAATCGCTGGCTGCGTCAATAAAAACACGCCTCTGACGGGGCTGCATGTTTTTGGTAAAACCCGATAATAAGCGGTTTACATGAACGGTTTACGCCGGGTGTACGGCCGTGCCACAATCCCGTAGCACGCTGTCATTCGAAACCGGATCAAAAACTTAAGCAGGGAGATAAAACCATGACCGATTCCGTAACGCAGGGCCCGAGCAGTGACGATCGCAACCTGGCCATGCTGGCCCATCTGCTGGGCATCGTATCCGGCTTCGTCGGCGCACTGATCATCTGGCTGATCAAAAAAGATCAGTCGGCGTTCATCGACGAGCAGGGCAAGGAGGCGCTGAATTTCCAGATCACCATGCTGATCGCATTTGTGGTCGCCGGTATCCTGATGGTGATCCTGATCGGCGCGCTGCTGATGCCCTTGCTGCTGGTCGCCAACCTGGTGTTCTGCATACTCGCCGCTGTCGCCGTATCCAAAGGCGAACATTACAAATATCCGTTTGCGATCCGCCTGCTGAAGTAGGAAATAAAGCCGGAAAAAAAGGGCCCCGCGGGGCCCTTTTTTATTGCAGGTTGCCGGCTCAGTCGCCGCAGTTCAATCCCTATATGACGGATCGACGCGGTCGAGTTTGCGCAGCATCGCCGGCCATTCGAGCAGGCCGAAACGGCGGCGCACGCCGGGCAGCATCAGGTTGTTGGTGTATTGGGTGACTTCCTGCGGCGGCAGTTGCAGTTCGGTGTTGCAGGACAATGCCATCACCTGCAGCTGGCAGGCGCGCTCCAGCCGGTACATGTTGTTGAAACACTCGGCGATGGTGGCGCCGGTGGTCAGCAGGCCGTGGTTGCGCAGCACCATGGCTTCGCGGTTGCCGAGGTTCTGCACCAGACGCTCGCGTTCTTCGAGGCGCAGCGCAACACCTTCGTAGTCGTGATAGGCGATGTCGAGGAAACGCATTGACGATTGCGCGATCGGCATGATGCCGCATTTCATCGCGGACACTGCCATGCCGGCGAGGGTGTGGGTGTGGATGATGCAATCCACGTCGTGGCGCGCGGCATGCACGGCGCTGTGGATCACGAAGCCGGCTTCATTGACACCGTAGTCGGTGGCATTGAACAGCACGTTGCCTTCGAGGTCGATTTTGAGCATCGACGAGGCAGTCATTTCCTCGTAAAGCATGCCGTAGGGATTGATCAGGAATTCATTGTGGGTGCCGGGCACGCGTACCGAGATGTGGTTTGCGACCATTTCCACCATGCCGAATTCCGCCATCAGGCGGTAGCAGGCTGCGAGATCGACGCGGGCCTGCCATTCTTCCTTGCTGACCTGTTCGCGGACCGGTTTGTTGACTTTGATGGCGGGTGCATTCATGACGGACTCCTTTGGCGATCTGCGCTGGATTCTACGCCCGGACCTGCCGGGCGCAAGCTGGTGTCTCACAGTCTGGAACGGGCGTATTTGGCGCGTGCTGCATTTTCAGATTTTGGCCTTGTTGTCGTGCTTATTTGCGTGCATACATGCCGGCGCTGCCGCCCGCGAGTTTGCCGAATACCGCCCCTGAGGTCAGTCCGGTGCCGCCCGGGTAGTTGTGATAAAAAAGCCCGCCGACCATCTCGCCTGCGGCGTACAGGCCGGCGATCGGTTTGCCGGCGGTGTCCTCGACGTTGCCTTCGTTGTTGACCTTGACGCCGCCGAAGGTGAAGGTGACGCCGCAGGTCACGGCATAGGCTTCAAACGGCGGCTGGTCGATGGTCAGCGCCCAGTTCGACTTGTTGACCTTGAGACCCTCGGTACGGCGGCCGTCCTTGACCGTCAGATTGAACGGCACCTCGGTGCGCACCGCCTTGTTGTAGGTCCTGATCTCGCGCAGGCAGGCCTCGGCGTTGACGCCTTCAAGTTTTTTCACCAGTTCCTCCAGCGTATCGGCACGCACCTTGGTCACCTGCTTGATGCGGTACTCGTCGCGCAGCAGCGGGATCGACTGCGCATCGAAAACCTGCCACGCGAACATGCCCGGCTGGTTCAGCACCACGGCGCCGTACTTGGCGTAGGTGTAGTTGCGGATGTCCGCGCCTTCGTCGACGAAACGTTCACCGTTGGCGTTGATCATGATGCCGATCGGGTAGCTGTGCTTCTGGAAGTTGTCGCCGACCGCGAGATCGCCGAAGGCCGGCGCGTTCATGTCCCAGCCCACGGCATGGCAGCCCGACCAGTGGCCGTAGGGCAGTGCGCCCGCCTCGAGTGCCATGCGGATGCCGGCGCCCGTGTTGAAGCGCGTGCCGCGTACTTTCGCCAGATCCCAGCCTGCGCCGAGGTAACGCGTGCGCATCTCGGCATTGGATTCGAAACCGCCGCAGGCCAGCACCACGGCTTTGCACGGGATGTCGACATGTTTGCCCTGGTGCCGCGCTTTGATGCCGATCACCCTGCCGTCGACATCGGTGATCAGTCCGACCGCCGGTGTTTCGTAAAATATTTTGATGCCCTCTCGTTCGCAGGCCTTGTGCTCGTTATCGACCAGACCCGGGCCGCCGCCCCAGGTTTCCGCAGCGAGGCCGCCGAAGAATTTGAACTTGCCATCGACTTTCATCGCCTGGCGGCCGAAGCTCGCCTGGAACTTGACGCCTTTTTTGCGCATCCATGTCAGCGTTTCCAGGCTGCGCGAGACGAGGATTTCGCAAAGATCGGGATCGGTGCGGTACTGGGTGACGCGGCCCATGTCGTCGTAGAACTGGTCGGCGGTATAGGTGCCGAAGTCGGTGTTTTTGATTTCATCATCCGTCAGGTCCGGAACGATCTGTTTGAGATCGTCAGTGCCGTTGAACTGCACGCGCATCGCGCCTGCGGTGTAGCGGCTGTTGCCGCCGCATTCTTCGATGGGTGCTGCTTCCAGCATGATTACCTTGCCGCCTGACTCACGCGCCGCCAGTGCTGCACAGGCGGCCGCATTGCCGGCGCCGACCACCACCACATCAGGATTGCCAAACAGGTCTTTACTCATCATCAAGATTCTCTTAAATTTATCAATAAAAACAAATACTTATAAAATTACGGGGCGATACCGGCGGGGCGCGAATCGTCGCCCGACAACAGTGAGTAGTTGATCGCCCGGCCCACGCCCTGGCGGAAACCTTCAAGCCGCAGCACCTGGCCCGGTGCGATGTTGGCAAGATTCACGTCGCGGCCAAAGTCGCGCAGCATCTGCACATGCTGCTGCGGGAAACGGTAGGGGTCGGCTTCGATCACGACATGGTCGAACCAGTCCTGCGCCGACAGCGCTTTCAGGCTCTCGGGCGAATCCTTGGCCAGCAGATCCATCTCGCACTGTTCAACGGTGACATGATGAATGCCTTGTGCGGCAACCGAGCGCACGATGCCTTCAAGGTAATCCAGGCTCAGCGGATCTTCGGGATTTTTCCGGCCGAATTCATAGACGATCTTGATGCCCGCTTTCTGGAAACGGTCGATCATGCGCGTGCGTTCTTCTTCCGACAGTGTCACGTAATTCTCGGAAATCTCCAGGCCCGGGATGGCGAGGCGTTTAAGCAGCGCGATCAGTCCGTCGATTTCATTACGATGCCAGGCGTATTCGAACAGGATGCCGCCGGCGAAGGGCATCACGCCGGCGTCGAGATAGAGTCTGGTTGTACGCTTGACCACTTCGCCCGGGATCAGCAGCGCATTCATTGCATAGATCTTGGCGTAATCGATGTAGTTCGCCGCAACGTCGAGCAGGTCGGCGATGCCGCGTTCGCCACCGGACCAGCCAAAGGTATCGGGGCCGAAGTCGATCATCGAGGTAATGCCGCGACGGCGCGGCTTGGGGCTGCGCTGCGGCAGCGCAAGTTCCGGGATGTTTTTCGGGGCAGTCATGGTTTTCAGTGATGAGGTGCGGGGTCGGGCGGCGGCCGGAGCATTGTTGCTGAGCGTCCACTAAACGGACTGACAAAGTATAGCTGATGTGCTACATCATGGCGCCATGAAATCCGCTATGCGGACACAATTACCGTGACAACAATTGCGGGATTGCATGGTCGATGTCGCATGATTTGTGGAGATGACCCGCGGCCCGGTGCTTCAGTGCAGGGTTTTGCTTGCAGGTCCGGTGTCGGGTTCCTGCCTGACCGATGCCGGAGCTGCGGCGGCGTGGTGCGCCACCATGCGCCAGCCGCGCTCGGTGCGCTGATAGATGTTGGTGGCGATCACCGGTTGCTGCGCGCGCGACTGGCCGGCGATGGAGATGTGTTCGTAAACGCTGTGCACGGCGAGCATCATGGTGTGGATCAACTGCTGGTCACGCAGGCTGAAGCGCAGGTCCTGGCCGCCGGCGAAAATCCGCCGCCATGATTCACGAATGTGCTCGACACCGGACACGCGCGCGCCGCCGGGATGCACGCAGTAACTGTCGTCGTCGTCCGACCAGACTTCCATCATGGCGTCGAGGTCGCGTTTGACGAAGGCGTCGTAAAAAGCCGCCTCGGCATCCTGCGGTGTCGCGAATATTGATTTTTTCACGGCAGCTCCCACGACAAATCAGGCGCCGATTCTAGCAAAATCGATTGCGGCGAAAACGCGTTCCGGCGACAGGTCGTTGAGGCATTTGAAATGACCCAGCGGGCACTCACGCCTGAAGCAGGGGCTGCATTCGATTGCCAGACTCAGGACGCGCGCATCGTGGCTGAGCGGCGGCGTGAACTGCGGCGAGCTTGAGCCATAGAGCGCGATCACCGGGCGACCGACAGCGGCCGCAATGTGCATCAGGCCCGAGTCGTTGGTCACCACCAGCCGTGCTGCGGCGAGCAGGTCGGCGGCTTCGGCAATGTCGGTTTTGCCGCAGAGGTTGATGCAGGCGCCGGCGCTGCCATGCGCGATGGTTTCGGCGACGGCATGATCTTTGGGGGATCCGACCAGCCACACCGCACAGCCGCGCGCCGCCAGCATCCGCGCCAGCGCCGCGAAGTGCGCTTCCGGCCAGCGTTTTGCCGGTCCGTATTCGGCACCCGGACAGAATGCGACCACCGGTTTGTCCTTATTTTTGTCAGTATTGAGGCCGAGTCGCGCCAGCAACTGCTGTTGCTGTGCCGCTGTCGATTGCAGCGCCGGCAGCGGCAGTGGGTCGGGCAGGGTTGCGCCGGCGGGCAGCGCCAGCGCAGCAAAGCGCTGCACCATCTGCGGCAGTGCTGCGGCATCGAGGCGTTGCATGTCGTTGAGCAGACCCCAGCGCGCTTCGCCGCGAAAACCGGTGCGTTGCGGAATCCCGGCGAACCACGGGATCAGCGCTGACTTCCACGAATTCGGCAGCACCAGTGCATGATCGTAGCCCCGTTCGCGCAGTGTTTTGCCGAGCGTGCGGCGTTCGCCCAGCCTGAAGGCGCCGTGACCGAAGGGATTGCTGATGCCGTGGCGCACTTCGGGCATGCGCGCGAGCAGCGGCAGGGTCCACGGCGGGGCGAGGTAGTCGATCTGCGCGGCGGGATTCTGCTGTATCAGCAGTTTCAGCAGCGACTGCGAGATCACGGTATCACCGACCCAGGACGGGCCAACCACGAGGATTTGCTGCGGGATGTTCATCATTGGCAATGCACGCGGAACGGCAGTTGCTGCCCCGCGCACATCGCTCAGTGGTGGCCGGCGCCCGCGCCGCCTTTCAGCGTGTAGCGGGTGCCGCAGTACGGACACAGCGCTTCGCCGGTATTTTCGACGGGCAGGAACACCCGCGGGTGGGTGTTCCACAGCAGCATCGCCGGGGTCGGGCAATGCAGTGGCAGATCGGTGGCGGTGACTTCAATCAGCCGTGATTTGTTGTCCGTGGGGGTATTCATGGCGTACTCAGGCCGCCACCGGCGACAGCCAGTCGCGGTGTTCGACAGCCTTGGCGTTGACGCACTCGAAGAATTTTTTCTGCAGGCGCGCCGTGATCGGGCCGCGTTTGCCGTCGCCGATCATCCTGCCGTCGACTTCGCGGATGGGCGTGACTTCCGCTGCGGTGCCGGTGAAGAACGCCTCGTCGGCGATATAGAGGTCGTCGCGGGTGATGCGCCGCGCGGAGACTTCGTAGCCCATTTCCTGGGCCAGCGTGATGATCGAGTCACGGGTGATGCCGATCAGTGCGCTGGTCAGTTCCGGCTCGTAGAGCTTGCCGTTTTTGACCATGAACAGGTTTTCACCCGAGCCTTCGGCGACAAAACCGTCTACGTCGAGCAACAGGCCCTCGTCGTAGCCGTGTTCGGTGGCTTCGAGGTTGGCGAGGATCGAGTTGGCATAGGTGCCCGAATATTTGGCGCGGCACATCGACACGTTGACGTGATGGCGGGCATGGGAGGAGGTTTTGACGCGGATGCCTTTTTCCAGGGCCTCGTCGCCAAGGTAGGCGCCCCAGGGCCAGGCGGCGATGGCGACATGCACGCTGGCACCCTTGGGTGACACGCCCATTTTTTCCGAGCCGTAGAAGGCGATCGGCCTGATGTAGCAGGATTCCAGCTTGTTGACGCGCACGACTTCCTTTTGCGCCGCCATCAGCACTTCCCGGGTGTACGGGATTTTCATCATGTAGATGTGCGCCGAGTTGAACAGCCGCTCGGTGTGTTCCTTCAGCCGGAAAATGGCGGTGCCGATGTCGGTGTTGTAGGCCCTGACCCCTTCGAATACGGCAAGCCCGTAATGCAGGGAGTGGGTCAGTACGTGGGTGGTTGCGTCGCGCCAGGGCACCAGTTTCCCGTCGTACCAGATTTGCCCGTCGCGATCAGCCATGGACATGCCGAAGTTCTCCAGTTTCGTTCAATGCTGCGGAACAGATTGTAAAAGCGGTTTTGGCAGGATCCTGTGCGGGGCCGGCGTATCCGGTGA
>CAMBCD010000052.1 GCA_945863085.1 Bordetella parapertussis | reverse complement strand
ACTATAACCGGCAACGGCTCCCCGCATTTCATCCAATATCACGTCGATTTCAATGCGAGTGCGCACAACACCATAAATGCCGGGGGCAGCAAGGCATCCCATCTGCTGCCGCCCATCATTCCCGGGAAATGACGGCAGGCGGCGTTTATCGCCGCCGCGCTTCCCGCTGTTCACGGCGCTGGCGGCAGCGGGCGAGAATTTCATTTATCTGGTAATTGTCCGCCCCGCCCCAGCCGGTAATTTCGCTGGGATGACCGGTAACAGCCGAGGCAGATATCGCTGTCGTCGAGACAGCAATTGCGGACGCAGGGACTGGATACGAGATCAGGCAGGCGCTTCAGGTCTTCCACCGCTCCGCCGCCTTGTCATCCGTCACCCGCGCGTCCACCCAGCGTCCGCCCTGCGGCGTGATTTCCTTTTTCCAGAACGGCGCCCGGGTTTTCAGGTAATCCATGATGAATTCGCAGGCGGCGAAGGCATCGCCGCGATGCGTGCTGGCAACGATCACCAGCACGATCTGGTCCGTCGGCTTCAAGGTGCCGACGCGGTGGATTACCAGCGCATCCAGCACTTCCCAGCGGCCGCGCGCCTGATCGATGATGCCAGCGATCGATTTTTCGGTCATGCCGGGGTAATGCTCCAGCGTCATCGTCGAAACACTGTCACCGTCGTTAACGTCGCGCACCACGCCAACAAAACTGGCGATCGCGCCGATTTTCGGATTGCCGCTGCGCATCGCGGCGGTCTCAGCGCTGATGTCGAAGTCTTCCTGCTGTACGCGCACGCTCATCGTCACTCCTATCCGCCGGTCACTGGCGGAAAAAATGCCACTTCATCACCATCAACCACCGGCGCATCCGCCACAGCGACCGTTTGATTCACGGCAGCACGCAGATTGCGTTCCACGGCCATTTCCTTCGCCCAAGCCTCGCCACGCAAGGCCAGATGCGCACGCAATGCAGCCAGCGTCGTAACACCAGTAGGCAGCGCCAGTTGTTCCCGGCCGGTGCCCAGCGCTTCGCGCAGCCGGGCGAAATAAAGCAGCGTAATCATCGCCCGCCCGCCCCCAGGCCAACCTGTTTGAGAATGAATTCCGCGATGGCCGGCGGCGCATTCAGGTCGAATTGCGGCAGTTTCGTATCCACCTTGGCATCACTGGCCACCGCGACGATATTGCTGTCATGCGGATGCAGCAGAGATTCACCGGTTTCCGCCCGGTAAATCTCCAGCTTGGGGATGCGCTCATGTTTGAAACCCTCGACCAGCAGCAGGTCGCAGGGCGACAGCCGCTCGATCTGCTCGGTCAGTCCCGGTTCCGCTGCGCCGCGCAGTTCATGCATCAGGGCCCAGCGCCGCGATGAGGTCACCAGCACCTCGGTGCATCCGGCATGGCGATGGCGGAATGAATCCTTGCCCGGCTGGTCGACGTCGAAAGTATGGTGCGCATGTTTGATCAGCGACACCCGCAGATTCTGCTGCACAAACAGCGGAATCAGTTTTTCGATCAGCGTGGTTTTGCCGCTGCCGGAATAACCGGCAAAGCCGAAAATTTTCATACCCTGCATTCTCCTCTGGGGCCAATCTTACCAGCGCGAGCACTCGCCCCAAACCTTCTCGCCCCACAGCCTATGCGGGTTTTGCGGGTGTGCGCGATTCGTCGGCAGACATCAGGTGTATCCCTTCGGCGAGCAGCGATACGCTGATCTCCACACCCTGCGCGATGCTGTTGCGCCGCGCGGTGTGCACGGGGATAGTTAAAAACAGCGGCGGCCGGCCGGGCCCGTTGACGGCAACGGTCAGCGCAACGTTTTCGCCCAGCTGCAGATACTCAAGCACCATGCCGGACACCGGATTTTCGCGCTCACCGCGCGACGGCCGGTCGCGCCGGTGCAACACGAGATGCCCCGGAGGTATGGTCCAGGTCACTTGCTGACCCACTTTGAAATCCGGCTGCAGCCGCGCTTCCAGCCGATGCCCGCGCCATTCAATGGTGGTGACCTTGCGCTCCGCATCATGTGCAATAACTCCTGCCCGGAACACGTTGCGCAGGCCGACCAACTGCGCGACTTCCACGGTATCCGGACGCGTCATCACTGCGTAGGGATCGCCGGATTGCAGCGTACGCCCCTGATGCAGTACGCACATCCTGTCTGCCAGCATCATGGCTTCATCGAGGTCATGCGTGACCAGGATCACCGGCATCGCCAGTTCACGCCGCAGTTCGGCCAGTTCACGGTACAAACGCTGCCGCGTCGCACGGTCCACCGCGGAAAATGGTTCATCGAGCAACAGCACCTGCGGCTCACGGGCCAATGCACGCGCCACGGCAACGCGCTGTTGCTGCCCGCCTGAAAGTGCTGCCGGCACACGGTGTTCAAGTCCGGCAAGCCGCACCCGCGCCAGTACGTCGCGGGCGCGGCGCTCACGCTCAGCCACCGGCAGCTCGAGCATGGCTTCCATCACGTTGTGCAAGGCACTCAAGTGCGGGAACAGCGCGTAATTCTGAAACACGTAACCGACGCGCCGTTTGCGGGTTTCTACCCAAACATGGGCTTCGCCATCAAACCAGCAGTCGCCGCCGCAATGGATCGCACCATGCCTGGCGCGCAGCAGTCCGGCAATCGCACGCAGGATGGTGGTCTTGCCACTGCCCGACGGCCCGACCAGCGCCAGCACTTCGCCCGGCGCACAGTCGAGTACGGCGTCCAGCGGGATTGGACCGCTTTGCTGCAAACGGATGCGGATGCCGGTCTCAGCCATGGCGGCGCGACCGGGTGCGTGAAGTGGTGAAATAGGCGGCGCCGATGGCAATCAGCGAAATCAGCAGCAAAGCCGCGGACATCACGCCGGCGCCGGCAGTGTCGAAAGCCTGCACCCGGTCATAGATCGCGATGGCGATGGTTTTGGTTTCGCCGGGTATGCTGCCACCGACCATCAGCACCACGCCGAATTCGCCCAGCGTGTGCGCAAAAGTCAGCACCACCGCCGACAGGATGCCGGGCCAGGCCAGCGGCAGCTCGATGCGCCACAACGTGCGCCAGCGCGAAAGTCCAGAGCAGGCCGCGGCATCACGCACTTCCGGCGCGATGGCCTCAAAGCCGCGCTGCATGGGCTGGATTGCGAACGGGATGTTGAAAATCACCGACGCCAGCAGCAGCCCCTCAAAACTGAACACCAGCGGCCGGCCGAATACGGATTCGTAGAACTGGCCGATGGGCGAAGCCACCCCCATCATCACCAGCAGGTAATACCCGAGCACGGTTGGCGGCAACACCAGCGGCAGTGCCAGCAGCGCCTCGACCCAGGCCTTGCCGCGGAAGTGATGCGCCGCCAACGCATGCCCGGCCCAGATTCCCAGCGGCAGCAGGATCAGCACCGTGCAGGCAGCGAGTTTCAGCGAAAGATTGAGTGCGGACCAATCCATGATTTATTTTTCTGTTCCGGCAGGCAGCACAAAACCATATTGCTCGAAAATTTTCCGCGCAGCCGGCTGCTGCAGGTAAGCATAAAACGCCCGCGCAGTCTCGCCCGCGCCTTTGACCAGCACCATGCGCTGGCGCAGCGACTGGTGCAGGTCTTCAGGCAGGAGAACATGACTGCCCAGCCTGGAAACGTTGGGGGACAAAGCCAGCGAATACGCAAAAATGCCGCCCTGCGCCGAGCCGCTGGTCGCGAACTGCGCAGCCTGCGACACGTTTTCGCCGAGCACCAGTTTGCCCTGCAGCCCTTCCCACGCCCCCAGTTTGCGCAAAGCCTGCTCCGCGGCGCGGCCGTAAGGTGCGTGCTCGGGATTGGCAATGGCAAAACGGCTGATGCGACTGGCGGCCAGTTCAGCCTTGAGGCCCACCATCCGTTGATCCACATTCAGTGACGAATTTTTGGGCGCAAACAATACGATGCGACCGGTCGCATAAAGCACGCCACGGTCCTCCGTCCTGCCGGCCTGGTGCAAACGAAACACAAAGTCCTCATCCGCCGACAGAAACAACTGGAACGGCGCCCCCTGTTCAATCTGGCGAAAATAATTGCCCGAGGAACCGAAGGACAGGCGAATGTCTTTCTGGCTGTCAGCGCGGAAGCGTGCGGCAATGTCTTCAAGGGCGAACTGCAGATCAGAAGCCGCAGCGATGGCGGGGATGTCGCGCTGCGCGTGAGCGTTATCGACCCACGCTCCCGCGTAAAATAAAAATATCAATAAAAACAATGGCTTAATTGATCTCATTACAGTCATCTTCATTACCTGCCCAGCGGCAGGCAAACGCTGCGCGTGCTGCCATCGGCCAGCTGCACCGCAGTCACGGTCACCGCGACACCGTAGATCTGCTGCAGTTTTTCCGCAGTCATGACCTCAGTCACCGAGCCGCAAGCCATCAACAGCCCCCGATGCAGCATTGCCACCCGGTCCGCGCATAAAAACGCGTGATCCGGATCATGCGTCGATAACAATACCCCTATGCCCTCGCCCGCCAGCGCACGGATGCGCTCCAGCACCCGCACCTGGTTGCCGAAATCGAGGTTCGCCGTCGGTTCATCCATGATCACCACCCGCGCCTCCTGGGCCAGCGCCCGCGCGATCAGCGCCAGTTGCCGCTCGCCGCCGGAAATCTGCGTGTAGACGGCATCGGCCAGGTGGCTGATGCCCATGCGTTCGATGGCCGCCGCAGTTGCCGCATGGTCACGCGCCGACGGCGCCGAGAACAGGCCGAGGTGCGCCGTACGCCCCATCAGCACGGTTTCACGCACGGTGTAGGGAAAAAACGCGCCATGCGCCTGCGGCACATAACTGATCTGCCGCGCAATCGCGTCGCGCGCCAGGGTGCGCGCATCGCGATCTCCGATCAGCACGGCGCCTTGCTGCGGCGGCAACAATCCGAGCAGGGTTTTGAACAAGGTGGTTTTGCCGCTGCCGTTGGGGCCGAGCAGGCATAACACTTCGCCGGACAGGAGTTCCAGCGTGACATCGCTGCCGACGCGGTGGTCGCGATAACCAAACCCCAGGCCTTGCGCGGACAGCCTCATTGCCATCCTCGCCGTGCAGTCATCAGTTGCCACAGAAACAGCGGCGTACCGATAAAAGCCGTCAGCACCCCCAGCGGCACTTCAATATTGGCGATGCAGCGCGCCAGAGTGTCCACCGCGACCAGGAAACCCGCACCGAGCAGCACCGACACCGGCAACAGCCGCGAAAAATCCGGACCGGTAATCAGCCTTGCAAAATGCGGGATCACCAGGCCGATCCAGCCGATGACGCCGGAAATCGCCACTGCCGCCGAAGTCATCAGCGTGGCGCCGACAATCACCGCCAGGCGGATGCGTGTGGTTGACACGCCCAGTGCGCGCGCCTCCTCATCGTCCAGTGACAGCACGTTGATGCGCCAGCGCAGCAGCCACAGCGGCAGCAATCCGGCGAGCATCAACGGCCCGGCGACCCACAGGTCGCGCGGATCCACAGACGCCAGGCTGCCGAGCAACCAGAAGGTGATGGCAGGCAACTGGTTGTAGGGATCGGCAAGGTATTTCATCAGTGCGACAAAGGCTCCGAGCAAGGAGCCCAGCACGACACCGGCGAGCACCAGCACCAGCAAGGGATCATGGCCGCGCACCGCCCGCGCCACCACATACACCATGGCCACGGCAGCGAGGCCGCCCGCCAAGGCCATGGACTGGGTGGCGACGATGCCCAGCGACAGGAATATACCCAGCACTGCGCCTACTGCGGCACCGGCCGACACACCGAGGATGTCGGGTGAGACCAGCGGATTGCGAAACAGGTTCTGATAGGCCGCGCCCGCCGCGGCCAGCGACGCACCGACCAGCAGCGCGGCAATTACCCGTGGTCCACGGATCTGCAGCACCACGGTTTCGATGGTTGGATCCAGGCCATGCGCCGCACCGCCCATCCATGCCCACAGCACACGCAGCAGATCACCCAAAACAATCGGGTAACGCCCCACCGAAAAAGCGATCGAGACGATCAAAATCAACAGCAGTATTGCTGCGGCAGTGATCAGAACCGGCTTTCGATTCCGCGATAATCCAGTTGCCTTCGAATCAGTCATTTCTTGAACCTGCATCGTTACAGCTTATCGCAGTTACCCAACGTCTAGCGTCTAGCGTCTGGCGTTGGGGAAAAACAATTGGTCAGCACCAATCTTGTAGCCGGCAATGGCCTTCTGCCCTTCTGCGGAAACCACCCAGTCGACAAAAGCCTGGCCAAGTTCTTTTTTGACATACGGATGTCTGGCCGGATTGACCAGCATGATGCCGTATTGATTGAACAGCTGCTGGTCACCCTCGACCACGATCACCAGGTCACCACGGTTCTTGAATGACAGCCAGGTGCCGCGATCAGTGAAGGCATAGGCGTTCATGCTCGATGCCGTGTTCAGTGTCGGCCCCATGCCGGAGCCGGTCTCGCGGTACCAGCTGCCTTTGCCGGTTTGCGGATCGATGCCCGCCACTTTCCACAGCCGCAATTCGGCAGCATGTGTTCCGCTCTTGTCCCCGCGCGACGCAAACGGCGCCTTGGCTGATGCGATTTTCTGGTAACCGGCAACGATGTCCCTGGTGCCGGTGATTTTCGCGGGATCGCTTTTCGGGCCGACCAGCACGAAGTCGTTGTACATCACTTCAAAACGCCTTACGCCAAAACCGTCGGCAACAAATTTCTCTTCCGCCACCTTGTCATGCACGAACACCACGTCGGCGTCACCGCGTCGCCCCATGTCCAGCGCCTGCCCCGTGCCCAGCGCCACCACGCGCACCTGGGTGCCGGTTTTTTTCTCGAATATCGGCAGCAGGTGTTTAAACAGGCCCGATTGTTCGGTTGAAGTCGTCGATGCCACAGTAATGAATTGCTGCTGCGCCCCCACCATCGGCACATGCATTAAGGCCAGCAGCACCAGCATCAATGCCGCTTTTCGCATCATTTTCATGGCATTTCTCCTCTTATAAAAACCGCCGCTTCAGCTGAAGCGGGTTGTCTGAAAAACCGGTCTATGGGCGTGTGCTCCATCAACCGGCCATTGCTGATAAACAGGATTTCGTCGCCCAGCCGCCGCGCCTGGCCGAGGTTGTGCGTGGTCATGATGATCTTGGTGCCTGATGCGTGGATGGCATTGATGATGTTCTCGATGTCCTGCGTCGATGCCGGATCGAGGTTGGCGGTCGGTTCATCGAGGAACAGCACATCGGGCCCCAGCGCCCACGCCCGCGCCAGCGCAAGCCGCTGCTGCTCGCCGCCCGACAGCACCCGCGCCGCCCGCGCTGCATGTTGCGCAAGACCAACCACTTCCAATACATCCATGGCACGCAATTCGGCCTGGCTGCGCGATTTCCCCGCCAGCTTCAGCCCGTACATCACATTGGCCAGCGCGGAACGCCGCAGCATCACCGGACGCTGGAACACCATCGCCTGATGCCGGCGCACATCACCGTTCTTGGCACCGTGCCAGACCACACGACCGCCAGTGGGCGTCAGCAGGCCATGGCACAAGCGCATCAGCACACTTTTGCCGGCGCCGTTGGGACCGAGAATCACGCTGCGCGGGCCGGCTTCGATGCGCGCTGATATGCCGCGAATGATCGCCGCGTTGCCCGCGCTGTAAGTGAGCTGATCCAGTTCGAGCGGCAACATGGCTCAGCCGTAGCGCCGCAGCGCCATCTCCCGGATTACCGCCGCCAGTGCGTTCAACACGATCACCAGCGTGACCAGCACAATGCCCAGGCCCAGCGCCAGCGGCAGGTCACCCTTGCTGGTTTCCAGTGCGATGGCCGTGGTCATCACCCGCGTCACGCCGTCGATGTTGCCGCCGACGATCATCACTGCGCCAACCTCCGCCGCAGCGCGGCCGAAACCGGCAAGGACGATGGTCATCAGTGAAAATCGCGTATCCCAGATCAAGGTCATCGCCGCCGAAAGGCGCTGCGCGCCCAGCGAGCGCAGCTGTTCGTCGTATTCCCGCCAGGCGTCTTCAATGGTCTGGCGCGACAGCGCGGCGATGATCGGCGTGATCAGAACGGCCTGCGCAATGACCATGGCGGTCGGCGTAAACAGGATGCCGAGGCTGCCCAGCGGTCCCGCGCGCGACAGCAGCAGATACACCACCAGGCCCACCACCACCGGCGGCAGTCCCATCAAGGCATTGAGCAACACGATCAAGGACTGCCGGCCGCGAAAACGTTCGACGGCGATCATCGCACCGATCGGCAGGCCGATCAGGGTCGCGATCACCACCGCAGTCAGGCTGACCTGCAGGCTGAGCCCGACCACCTGCGCCAGTTCGGCGTCAAAGCCGGCGATCAAACGCCATGCCGCTGTAAATGCTTCCCCCAAAATATTCATGTAATTTTTAGCAAAACTTGAAAGATATTGATTTTATTGATATAAAAATTGACCACAATATGCAATTTAGAACATAACCATGAAGATTTCCGGAGAAGTACGCTGGACCATCGAAGGCCTGACCATGGAACCCCGGCTGGTGATGCTGCTGGAGTCGATTGCCCGCACCGGCAACCTGCAAAGCGCGGCCAAAACCACCGGTGTCTCCTATCGCCATGCCTGGGGGCTGCTCGAAGCGGCCGGCAATGAACTGGGCGAATCGCTGGTCGTGCCGCAACAAGGCAAAGGCACGCGGCTGTCGCCCCTGGCAGAACGCCTGCTGGCGGGTCTGGTCGACGCCAGCGGCCCGCTGGCTGCGGCGATCCGGGAAGCCGAGGCCCGGCTGCTGGCCACGCTGGAAACCAACCAGTCCGCCAGCCCCGCAAAAACCGTCGTGGTCCATGCCAGTCACGATCTCGCACTGGCGCGGCTGCGCGATCTGCTGCAGGCCAACAAGGATTCCACGCTGGAACTGCATTTCCAGGGCAGCCTCGACTGCCTGGCCGCACTCCGCCGCAAACAATGCGATATCGCCGGATTTCACCTGCCGGTGATGCCGGGGACCAGTGCGCTGGTGGCGCAACTGCGGCCGTGGCTGCGCATGAAGTCGCTGCTGATCACGAATCTGTTTGATCGCACTCAGGGGCTGATGGTGGCGCCGGGAAATCCCAAAAAACTGGTGACCATTGCCGACCTGGCACGCAAAGGTGTGCGTTTCGTCAACCGGCAGCCGGGTTCCGGCACACGGCTGTGTTTTGATTTCCTGCTGGCCGACCGTGGGTTGCGGCCCGGCGCCATCCACGGTTACGCGCATGAGGAATTCACCCATGCTGCGGTCGCGGCGACCGTGGCCAGCGGCATGGCGGATGCCGGCTTCGGTATCGAGGCTGCGGCGCGTGAGCAGAATCTCGCCTTCGTGCCACTGGTCAAGGAACACTACTATCTGGCCGCCCGCTCGACGGTATTGCGCCAGCCGCGACTGCGCGCCCTGCTCGCCCACCTCGAACAACCGGCATTCCGCAAAATGGTCTCCAACCTGGCGGGCTACAAAGCCGGCAGCGCCCTGGAATGGGTGCCCGCCACGGAATTGCTCGAATAAGCCTGCAGCCTGCCTGATAAAATTCAGGCTCAACTGCTTACCCCGCACCGCACCGCCGTCGAGGATCCATCCATGAACACCACCAACCCGACGTTACGCGAACTCTCTTGCGCCGACGACTATGATCCCAATTCGATGCCGGTCCCCAAGGCGCGTGAAGTCATCGCGCGTTTCCTGTCACCGGTCACCACCATTGAGCGCGTGTCCGTAAGAGCCGCGCTGGGCCGTGTGCTGGCAGAAGACGTCATCTCTCCGGTCGATGTACCCTCGCATGACAACTCAGCGATGGACGGTTATGCCGTACGCTTTGCCGACCTGAAGACCGAGGGCAAGATCACGCTCAAAATGACCGGCAGCTCTTTCGCCGGCGTGCCGTTCAAGGGTACGGTCGCCGCAGGCCAGGCCGTACGCATCATGACCGGCGGCGTGGTACCGCAAGGTGCAGACACCATCGTCATGCAGGAACATGCCGAAGCCAAAGACGGGCAGATCACCATCGGCGGCGGCCACAAACAGAACCAGCACCTGCGCCGCGCCGGTGAAGACCTGCAGTGCGGCCAGCCGGCCTTGCGCCGCGGCCAGCCGCTGCGCCCCGCCGAAACCGGACTGATCGCCTCACTGGGTATCGCCGAGGTCTCCGTTTACCGCAAACTGCGCGTGGCCTTCTTTTCCACCGGCGATGAACTGGTATCCATCGGTTCGCCGCTGGGCGAAGGCCAGATTTACGACAGCAACCGTTACACCCTGCACGCCATGCTGACGCGGCTGGGTTGCGAAGTCATCGACATGGGCGTGGTGCGCGATGACCCTAAATTGCTGGAGGCTGCATTCCGCGAGGCCGCTGCAGTAGCCGATGTCGTCATCACCAGCGGCGGCGTGTCCGTCGGTGAAGCCGACTTCGTCAAAGACCTGCTCAACCGCTTGGGCGAAGTCGTGTTCTGGAAAATCGCGATGAAGCCCGGCCGCCCGCTCGCCTACGGCAAAATAGGCCAGGCGCATTTTTTCGGCCTGCCCGGCAATCCGGTGTCGGTGATGGTGACCTTCTACCAGTTCGTGCGCGATGCATTGCTCAAACTCTCGGGGCGCGATCCGATTGAGCCCTTGCCCACCTTCAAGGTGCCCTGCACCTCGGTACTGAAAAAAGCTCCGGGGCGTACCGAATTCCAGCGCGGCATCCTGTCGCGCGACGCTGCAGGCAACCTGAGTGTGCGGGTCACCGGCGAACAGGGCTCCGGCATCCTGCGTTCAATGTCGGAAGCCAACTGCTTCATCATCATGCCCACCGAACAGGGCAATGTCACTTCGGGTGCACTGGTTGAAGTGCAGGTCATGGAAGGCGTCATTTAAGGCGGTGCGGAAGGAGGATTGAGGATTGTGGATTGTGGATTGAGTGGCGGAACCCTCGCCCTTCGCGCATCACTCATCACCCATCACCCCTCACTCCTCACTCCTCACTCCTCAATCCTCACTCCCCTCTCGACAGTAAAAAAATCACCGAATGAACAACACCAAAAAACCCGTCCGCTGGGGCGTCGTCGGCCTCGGCTGGGTCGCCACGGATTTTGTCGCACCGGGCATCGTCAAAAGCCCGGGATCAGAACTGGTGGCGTGCCTCGGCAGCACGCTGGATAAAAGCCGGGTTTTCGCCGACAAATTCAAGGTCGCGCACGCACATCCCGACCTCGACAGCCTGGCCAAGGATCCGGAAGTTGATGCCGTCTACGTCGCACTGCCCAATGCCATGCACCATGCCGCGGTGCTGACGCTGGCGCGCGCCGGCAAACACATCCTCTGCGAAAAACCGTTTGCGATGACAACCGCGCATGCGCGGGAAATGGTCAAAGCCTGCCGCGACGCCGGCGTCGTACTGCGCATCGCGCACCAGATCCGGCTGGATGCCGCCATCGTCCGTGCCCGCGAAATCGTGCAGTCGGGGCGCCTCGGCCGGCTGGCGGAAATTTCGCTGGAGCGTGCTTCCGGCCTCGGCTCACGGGTTTCGTGGCGCAACGATTTTGAACAAAGCGGCGTGATGTACGACGTCGGCGTGCACCTGCTCGACCTGATCCAGTATGTCAGCGGCCAGCGCTTCGTCGAAGTCTCCGCATTCACCCACCCGGACCGCCGCGACAAAAAGCCTGACGACACCATGACCGTGCTCGGCCGGCTCGAAGGTGATTGCCATGCGCTGGCCAAAGCCACGCGTGAAGTCGCCAGCGCCGAAAACAACCTGCTGATCGAAGGGGAAAAAGCCACGCTGGTCACCTCTGCCCTGCGTTTCGCCAAGGAGCATGTGATCACCATCCGTGACGCCTCGGGCAGCACCGAGGAACGTTTCCCGGTCAGCCCGGCCTACGAACTGCAGGTGCAGGCTTTCGAAACCGATGTACGCGGCGGGCGCAGCCTGCTGCCGGACGGCGAAGACAGCCTCTACATCGTGGCAGTCACCAACGCCGTGCTGCAATCGATCGACGAACGGCGCATCGTGACCGTCTGACTTGCCCCGCGGCATGGGGCACCGCACAATGTATGCTGC
>CAMBCD010000051.1 GCA_945863085.1 Bordetella parapertussis | reverse complement strand
AGGGAAAAAAACCTTTGACGCCTGTCAGTGGCAGGCGTAGAACTGTGAACAGAGTTGCGCAGCACTGCGTATCCGGTACCAGGGTGTGCAGAGTGCGAGATACCGGGCAACCGTCCGGGTATCGCCTGTCAAGGCGGCAGCCGCAAACTGCAGCCGGCGCAAATCCGGAGTGGTGTGATGCCATTCATCAAAGGACGCCGCTCTATGGTGGCGCCGCACCGGGCAACCGGTCGCAACAAAGCCCCGCACCCGCGGGGCTTTCCATGTCTGTGTCGGTGTTGCTGCCCAGATACTGCGGCGTCCCACGGACAGGTCCTGCCCGGCCCTTCAGCATGCAGAATGCCAGTTGTGCAATGGTATTATCCGCCGCTGCATTTGCATTTCGGAAAAAGGAAAAATCAATTGAAATCAATCATTTTCAGTAAATTCGGAGTGTTGCTGCTGGGCGTGCCGGCGCTGATTGCGGTGCTGCCGGTTGCCGCACAAAACTATCCGGCCAAACCAGTGCGGATGATCATCCCGTTTTCGGCCGGTGGTGCTGCTGATGTGCCGGGCCGTATTGTCATGCAGAAATTGGGCGAGACGCTGCGCCAGCAGGTGATCGTTGAAAACCGTCCCGGTGCCGGTTCCACGATTGGCGCCGATATTGCTGCCAAGGCTGCACCTGACGGCTATACGATTTTCATGATCAGCAATACTCATTTTGTCAGCGCAGCGCTGCACAAAAAACTGGCCTATGACTCGCTGAATGATTTTACGCCGGTCACCCAGATCACCAGTGCGCCGAATGTGCTGGTGGTGCATCCCTCATTGCCGGTGAAATCGGTGAAAGACCTGATTGCACTCGCAAAAGCCAGACCCGGCCAGATCGATTATGCCTCCTCGGGCAACGGCAGCACCCAGCATTTGACCGGAGCGCTGTTCGCCAGCATGGCCGGTATCAGGATGACTCACATCCCGTATCGCGGCAGTGGCCCGGTGACGGCGGATCTGCTGGGTGGGCAGGTGATGGTGGCATTTCCGGGCATTGCCGGCATGTTGCCGCATATCAAAAGCGGCAGACTCCGGGCACTGGGTGTCACTGGCTCGAAACGCTCGCCGGAATTGCCCGCTGTGCCGACCATTGCCGAGGCCGGCGTCAAGGGTTACGAAATGGTTGCCTGGTTTGGCGTAGCCGGTCCAAAAGGTCTGCCGCGCGATATCCAGATGAAGCTGCACGGTGACCTGTTACGGGTGCTGAAGACCCCGGAAATGGCCGCCAGCCTGCAGGCTGTCGGGCAGGAACCGGCATGGCAGGACACGTCGGAGAAGTTTTTCGATTTCATGAAAGCCGAAGCTGCGAAATGGGCGAAGGTAGTCAAGGCCAGCGGCGCGGAAATCAACTGACGCCGCACTGCAGCATTGATTTTTGCATCAAACGCCGCATTATTGCGGCGTTTTTTTGATGGATAGTTGTTACCATGTTTACAGTAATTCAAAAAACAAAGATGGAGGAGATTATGGGCAAGGCGTGGCTTGCAGGAACTGCTGCATTTGCGGCAGGCAGTTTTATGATCGTTTCAGGCGTGGCGGCACAAAGTTATCCGGACCGGCCGATCCGGATGCTGATCCCGTTTGCTGCGGGTGGTGCCACGGATGTGCCGGCACGGATTGCAACAGCCAAGCTCGCCGAGCGCTTGGGCCAGCAGATCGTGGTCGATAACCGGCCGGGGCAGGGCGGTGCGCTGGGCACGGCAATGGCGGCAAAAGCCGAACCGGATGGATATACCGTGCTGATGACAGCCACGCCTTTCGTGCTGAGTCCGCATATCTACAAGAAATTGTCCTATGATCCGCTCAAGGATTTTGTGCCGGTCACCCAATTCGGCGCTGCACCCAATGTCCTGGTCGTGCATCCGTCGCTGGGTGCGAAATCGGTCAAGGATGTCATTGCGCTCGCAAAAGGCCAGCCCGGCAAGCTTGACTGGGCCTCTTCGGGAACCGGTGGTTTCCAGCACCTGTCCGGCGAATTATTCATGACCATGGCAGGTTTGAAGGTCACGCATATTTCTTATAAGGGCAGCGGTGCCGCCACAGCCGACTTGCTTGGCGGGCAGGTGAAAATCGGCTTCCCGGGAATCGCCATCGCGCTTTCGCATCATAATGCCGGGCGGTTGCGGGCGCTGGGCGTGACGACGGCCAAACGGTCGCCGCAGATGCCGGACATTCCCAGCATTGCCGAAGCGGGCTTGGCCGGTTATGACGCGACGTTCTGGATGGGGTTGACGGTACCGAAAGGAACACCGAAAACGGTGATTGACAAGCTGCACCGGGAAACGACTGCATTGCTGCAATCACCGGATATCGTGACTGCCTTCCGCAAGGCAGGCACCGAACCCGCACCCTCCGACCCACAGCAATTCGGCAAATTCATCAATGCGGAATTTGTGAAATGGGGCAAAGTCATCCGCGAGGCGGGCATCAAGGCCAACTAGGCCGGCTGACCAAGCCAGAAATAAAAACGCCGCCTGCGGGCGGCGTTTTTATTGTAAATGCCCACGGACTCAGGCCGCGCTGCGCTCCGGCCACATCGCTGCCAGGCCGTCCGCATCCGTTGCCGAAACCGTCGTACGGATCATGTAGCGGGGCTGGTCCATGGGCCAGGGCCGGCCGCGATGCATCGTTGCGCGGTTGTCCCACATGATGACGTCACCGGCTTGCCAGCGGTGCTGGTAGATGTGCTCGGGCCGGGTGGCAAAGGCGGTCAACTCGTCAATCAGCCGCAGGGCTTCGCCGCGTTCCATGCCGTCGATGCCGCAGGTATGCGAGGCGATGTACAGCGCGTCGCGGCCATTGACCGGATTGCGCCAGCGCATGCGCCAGCACACGGCGGGCATGGTCGAACGTTCGCGTTCGGAGGCCAGGTGCGGCGCAATTTTGCCACGCGAGTGCGCGTAGTCATGCCAAGCGTATGCGTTATCCAGTTTTTTGCGCAAATCACCCGGCAGCCGCTCCCAGGTCAGGCGCATGGACGTAAATTCGGTTTCGCCACCTGTGGTTGCCACAGTGCGCCCCGATAATATGGAGGTCAGTGCTGGTGGAATCTTGAAGCAGCTGTCGGTGTGCCACAGCTGATTCGCCTTGGCGCGCAATTCCTCCTTGTGGCCGGATGGCACCAATGTGCCGTCAGGTTCGACATTGGTCAGGATGCTGAACGGCGTGCCTTCGCCGCGCGAAGCGGCTTTGGCAATTTCCAGCGGTCCGAATTTGCGTGAAAAAGCCATCTGCAGTTCATCGGTAATCGCCTGTTTTCGAAACACCAGCACCGAGTGTTCTTCAAATGCGGCGCGCACGACAGCATAAACGGCATCACTTGCCGCAACTTCGGCCATGCCGGCGCCGCGTACTTCGGCGGCAAATCCCGGGCCCAGCGGTATCAGTTCCATCCGCGCCTCCTCTTCAGACTGCTGGCGGCATGGTGCCGCCAGCAGATTCTACGCCCCGGCGTGCCGTAAATTCCTCTGGAGTCACGATATGGAATGGCAGCACGGGACGGTGCCGCGCCAGCGCCAGCAGCGCCTGATCCCTGCTCAGCAGATAGTGGACGCAGGCTGCCGCAGACAGTTCCAGGAATTTCTGGTCATCACTGTCCGCGCAACGGGGCAGGATGATGGTGCAGGGCGTTTCCACCGTGCGCACGACAGCACGGCACCGTTCAATGCAGGCGATCTGCTGCCCGGCATCCAGCGTCCATTTCTGCAGCGGATAACCGAGCACGCGCAGCAGTTCGGCCTCGCAATCGGCATTGATGACGATTTCAGCCTCACCTGCACCAACAACCGTCTGCAGTACTTTGATGCCGGGATCATCAAACACCAGCCAGTCCAGCCAGACATTGGTGTCCAGCGCCAGCCGCAGCATGATTAACCGGCCTTGGCCGTGGTCGGTTTCAGTGATTTCCAGGTGGAGGTCGCGCAGGCGATCATTTCACCCTGTTCATTCACCAGTTCCGAGCGCAGAAATGAAATGCTGCGACCGTGGCGGATGAAGCGTGCAACGCAGGTCAGGCGGCCGGCTTTTGCGGCTTTCAGATACTGCACTTTCATTTCCAGTGTTGCACCGGCGCCGCTCGTGCGATGCAGCAGGTGGCCCATCGAAATGTCGAGCACAAATGCGCTGATGCCGCCGTGCAGACCGCCCTGGGGGTTGAACATGAAATCCTTCAGGTCGAAAATGATGCGGCATTCTTCCGTGGTGTAGCTCAGTTCGAGGCCAAACAGACGGGCAAGGAAAAATTTTCCGAAGTCCTGTTCATAGGTGGCCAGTGCCTGCTCGAAAGCCTGGCGTGCTGCGGATTCATCCATGGGCTATAACATCCAGTCTGGGTTTTGAAAGGCGCATGCTAACACCGCAAGCCTTTGTTATATTGGCCGCAGTTGCCTGATCAAAAAATTCAAACCGGCTGGAGGAGAACGAAATGTCGACGCTTGCGGGTCATATACGTACAGGATCGTTGTACGGATTGTTGTTTTTGCTGTTATGCGCCGGCAGCATCCAGGCACAACCGACCGGCTGGAAGCCCGACAGTGTGGTTGAAATCATCGTCGGTACCGCACCCGGCGCGGCTCCAGACAAAACGGCAAGGCTGATCCAGCGCCTGTGGCAGGCGCGAGGCCTGTATGAAGGCCCGCTCACGGTCGTCAACAAACCGGGGGGCGGCAACCTGATTGCCTGGAACTATCTTAACCAGCACGCCGGCAACGGGCATTACCAGATGATCGGCAATTTCAATGTGTTGATCAGCAGGGCCATCGGCAAGAGTCCCTACGCGCACACCGATTTCACCTGGATCGCAATGCTGTTCGATGAATTTTTTGCGGTTTCGGTGCGTGCCGATTCGCCGATCACGAGTGGCCGTGATTTAACCGCACGTCTGCTCAAGGATGCCGGTTCGGTGGTGATCGGCGTATCGACGTCGATCGGCAGCGCCAACCACCTGTCGGCGGCGCTGGCCTTGCAGCGTGCCGGTGTGGATCCGCGACGGGTGAAATTTGTCGCCTTCAAAGGCAGCGCGGATTCGGTAACTGCAATGCTGGGTGGCCATATCGATGCGGTGGCCACAGCCGTTTCCGCAATTGTGCCGCATGTGCGTAGCGGGCAATTGCGCACGATTGCCGTATCCTCGCCGCAGCGCCTCGGCGGCGCGCTGGCAGCTGTGCCAACCTGGGCAGAGCAGGGCATCAAGGGCACGATGACCAATTTCCGCGCCGTGATCGCGCCCAAAGGCACTGACACCGGTGCCGTGAAATTCTGGGAAACGCGTTACGCCGAACTGGCGGCGCAGGATGAATGGAAAAAAGACCTGGAAGCCAACCTGTGGGCCTGGAATTTCCTTGATTCCGCCAAGACCGTGGCGGCGGTGGCTGAATATGCCAGCGATGTGGATGCGCTGGTCGGTATTCTGGGTTTACGCAACGTGCCGTGATCGTGCCTGCGTTATTATTATAAGTATTTGATTTTATTAGTAAATTAAATGGGCGATCAGTGCGCCGGCAAGCGGAAAACAGACTTGTCCTGTGCACCCAGTTGCGCCATCAAACCGGTCTCCCACGCCAGATACTGTTTCATCGCGGCACGATTGCCGGCATGGCGGTCATGCACGAAAAACAGGTAGTCGATGCATTCGCTGTCAGCAGGAATTTCCGCTGATGCTGCGGTCGGATGGCCGGCTTTGCTCCACGCAGCTGCCCCTCCGGCATAAAAACGGATGTTGCTGATACCGGCGTCGAGCAATTCAGTCGCCGCGAGCCGCGCGACATCCATATCCTCTGTCGTGAGCACGATTGGTGTTTTCACGCCCTGGACATCTTTCGCAATGCGCGTGCGTATGCTCCAGCGGCTGCCGGGGATATGTGCCTTGCGATAGGCCATGCTGAGGCCGACGTCGAACACGGTGCAGGCTTTGGAATTGACGAGTTTCTGCAATTCATCAGTGCTGATCAACGGTAATTCCGGCAGCGCCGGATTGGCCGCAGCTACTGCGGCGAGGGGGGCTTTGACACCGCCTTCGAGTACAAAGGCATCGCAGCCCAGTTGCAGCAACCAGCTGGCGACCACCGGGGCGCGCACCATTTCGCCGCCATCAATCAGCACAATGCGGGCATTGCGCACGCCCACCCACTGGTCTGTCGCCTGGATCAACTGCCCGCCGGGCGTGTGCTGCGCACCGGGCAGGCTGCCGGCAGCGAATTCCTCCGGTGTGCGCACATCGCAGAGATAGGTCGTGCGGTCGCTTTCCGCGAACCATGCGGTGACTTCGGCGGCACCGACAATGCGTATCCTGAAGCGCGCCATCAATGCCCGGGCTGCCTGCTGCTGTGCCGGCAGTGCTGCAGGATCGATCTGATCCGGATACTGCAGCGCCGAACCATATTCCAGCTTCAGGTCGGACAGATACCAGCCTTGTGTGCCGTTTTCCAGCGCATAGACCGGATTGGGGATGCCGAAATTGATCAGGGTCTGTGCGCCGAGTATGGAGCGGGTGCGTCCCGCACAGTTGATGATGATTTTGGTTTTCGGATTTTTGACCATGCTCGCCACCCGGTACGGCAGTTCCGCGTTCGGGCAGCAGGTGCTGCCGGGAATGGTCATCTTGTGATGTTCGTGCACTGGGCGGCCGTCGAACAGCGCGAAATCCTCACCGGACTCCTTCATTTTCACCAGATCCTGGGCGGAGATCCGCGGCGTGTTGTAGGCATGCTCGACCAGTTCGCCGAACAGTTTGCTCGGTACGTTGACCCCCTTGAACAATACATGACCGGCGGCTTTCCAGCCGCGCGTACCGCCCTCAAGCACAGTGATGTCGCTGTAACCCAGTGCAGCAAGCCGTGCAGCAGCGCGCTGCGCAACGCCGGAGACGCCGTCGTCGCAGAGTACGATGCGCACGTTCTTGCGCGGCACCAATGTGCCTATGCCCAGTTCCAGGCGGCTGTACGGCAGGGGAGTGGCGAATAGCAGATGATCTTCGCCGAACTCGCCGTCTTCGCGGACATCCAGCAACGCGATTTCGCGGCCGTCGTGTAATGCGTTTTGCAGTTCGGCCGGGGTCATGGAGCGGGCTTGTGCCATGGGTAACCTTTAAATCAAAATGAGGCGCAATTATAGCCGCGGTCAGCGCAGCAGCAGCGGCAGGCCGCTGAGCATCAGGATGATCGCCACCATTCGCTTGAAGGCGAGGTCGTTGAGGTTCGCGTGAATGCGGCTGCCGGCCCAGATGCCGAGCCCCATCATCGGCAATGCCGCGACGCAGGCAATCATCACGTCGCGGGTAAATTCACCGGTGATGACATAGGCCCCGCCGCGCAGAATCCCCAGCGCAAACAGCGCAGCGGCGGCTGTGGCACGGAATACGTCGCGGCTGCGCTGCAGCATGTCGAGGTACATCGCATAAAACATGCCGGCCATCGAGCCGAACATGGTGCCGACAAAACCGGCGATGGCGCCTGCGACCGGCGTGATCACGCGCATCGGCAACGGCGTACTGCGCGGCCGCCGCCAGGTGATGATCAGTGCGTAGCAACCGTACGCCAGCACGATGCCGCCGAGCAGGCGCGTCAGTGTCAGTGCATCAAGGGTTTTGAACAAATAGGCACCGATGACAACACCGATGACGGTGGAAGGCAGGATCCGCCGCAGGTCCAGCCATGAGACATGCTGCCAGGCGGTACGGAGTATGGCGGCGGAAGAAATCAGGCCGAGGAAGGTGACCAGCGGCGCCACGGTTTTCAGCGACAGTATCCAGGTCAGCAACGGAACTGTGACGCCGCCGAATCCGGAACTGCCGCGGATGGCGTAGGACATGAAAATGATGAAACAGAAGTACAGCAGTTCCGCCGCGGTCAGCGCTTCCACGAATCAGCGCAAAGCTTATTTTTTGTCTTTGAAGGCGAGGCCGCCAAGCAAAGCCGCCGCCGGTCGATGCGTACGCCCGCGCGCAGCCGGTGATTTGTGCGCGGGGCTGCCGGAGCCGCTTCCGCCGGATGGTTCGTACGGTTTGCTGAAATCAAAACCGTCACTGGCGCGTTGCGGTTTCGGTTGTGGTGATGAATATGTTTGTGCCTGGGCCGCTGCGGGATGCGGTGTTTCCGGTGTGGCCTGCCGCGGTTCGCGTCGCGGCGCTTCTTCACGTGTTTCACGGCGCGGACGTTGCTCACGGCCGCGCTCAAGGTCGAAGTTTTCCGGAATTTTTCGCGGGATCGGGCGCTTCAGCAGTTTTTCGATTTCGGTCAGAAGGCGCTCTTCGTCGGGGCTCATCAACGAAATGGCCTCTCCCGGCATGCCGGCACGGCCGGTGCGGCCGATGCGATGCACATAATCTTCCGGGGTGTAGGGCAGTTCGTAGTTGATGACAAAGGGGAGTTCCGCGATGTCGATGCCGCGAGCCGCGATGTCGGTGGCAACCAGTGCCGTAGTGCGGCCTTCCTTGAAGTCCGCCAGCGCGAGTTCGCGTTCGGCCTGGGTGCGGTCGCTGTGAATGGCGGTGGCATTGATGCCATCGCGTACCAGTTCGCGGGCCAGTTTGTTGCAATCCTTTTTCATGCGCAAAAACACCAAGACCTGCTTCATGTCCCGGGAACGGATCAGGTGCGCCAGCAGTGCGCGCTTGCTGGCGGCAGGTGTTTCGTACACCTGGTGTTCAACCAGATCGGCCGGGGCATTGCGCCGGGCGACCTCGATCAGCAGCGGATTGCGCAGCAGCTGGTTGGCCAGTTTTTTGATGTCCTCGGAAAAGGTGGCGGAGAACAGCAGGCTTTGCCGTTGTGCCGGAATCAGCGCCATGATGCGGCGGATGTCGGGCAGGAAGCCCATGTCGAGCATGCGGTCGGCCTCGTCGAGGATCAGGATTTCAACCTGGCCCAGGGCAACGCTTTTCTGCTGCACATGGTCGAGCAGGCGGCCCGGTGTGGCAATCAGGATATCGACGCCTTCGCGCAGGGCCTTGGTCTGGGGCGTCATGTCGACGCCGCCATAAACAACGGTCGAACGCAGTTTCAGGTGTTTGCTGTAGCCGCGGACGCTGTCGCTGACCTGAGCCGCCAGTTCGCGGGTGGGGGTCAGGATCAGCGCGCGTACCGGGTGCCGCGCGGGCGAGGGGCTGGAATTGGCGTAGGGCGCGAGCAGCTGCAGCATCGGCAATGTGAAGCCGGCGGTTTTGCCGGTGCCGGTCTGGGCACAGCCCATGATGTCGCGGCGCTCAAGCACGGCCGGTATCGCCTTGGCCTGAATCGGCGTCGGTTCGGTATAACCCTCATCAGCGACGGCGCGCTGGAGTTCGGGGATCAGATTGAGGTCGGCAAAGGACATAATGAGTAAAAAGCGTGGGTAAATAAGCGTCGCTAAAGATCGCGCTAAAAGCTGGCGCTAACCAGGAAGGATACAAACCGGTGACGGCCGGGCCATCATGGCGCGCGGCGCAGGCGCGCAAAGCCGCTAGGCTGGATCGACAACGACGCCGGATGTGGATGTGAGCCCGGGAGTGAACGGGGATATGGAACGGGGTAAATCACGCTGGCGGAGTATAACGCGACCGGTGCCGGGCGGCCAGCCGGAGGCCAAAAACTTCCAAATATTCAAAAATCTGGTAAATTGTTGCGGCATTTCAACATGCGTCATTTCTGGATGATTTTTTGGATAAAAATCTGCCCGCAATGGATGGCTATCACCCTACATTGAATGACCCGGCGGCTGTCCGCCCGTTCCCGCTGATCCTGACGCTGGATACCCACGGCGTGCCGCATCGCTGGATCAGCTGGCAGCACGCCTGCTACTACTACGCCAAGGATCAGGTGGCCTGGAGCATGGGCAAGCAGGCGTTTACCGTGCACGGCGGCATGAACCGCATCACCGGCGAACGTTCGATGATCAGCGGCTCCAGCATCATCGCCATCAAGGGCAAGGCGATGGCGATGAAGTCGTTCAACCAGGTGCCGCCGCTGAACAATCGTGAGCTGTTCCACCGTGATCGCCAGATCTGCGCATACTGCGCGACCAGCTTTACCGGTACACGCCTGACCCGCGACCATATCGTGCCGTTTTCCAAGGGTGGCCGGGATACCTGGATGAACGTGGTGACCGCCTGCCGCGCCTGCAATGAGCGCAAAAGCGACCGTACGCCGGAAGGCGCTGGCATGGAGCTGGTGTACCTGCCGTATGTGCCGAACCGCGCCGAGTACCTGATTCTCACCAACCGGCGCATCCTTGCCGACCAGATGGAATTTCTCGCGCAACACGTGCCGGCGCAAAGCCGGCTGCATCAGCCGCGTTAGCTTCAATAACGATCAATAGACGGCGCCGGCAGGCGCCGTTGTCATTTGCGTGCGAACTGCTGCATCGCCGCCCGCATTTCCTCGTCCGAGGGCGGGCGCTTGTCGCGGAAAATCAGCCACAGCAGCGCACCGTTGACCAGGATGAACATGATTTCCAGGTAGAGCAGGGTTTCTACGATCACGTGTGCGGGCTTCTGCGAAAAAATGAAATAGAAGCCTTCGAACGTCGGGATCGCAGCCTTGGTCAGCGCAAATACGGATTCCATCGGCGGGAACAGCAGCATCAGCACCAGATTGATGCCGGTGAAAAGCAGCGAAGTATTCTGCAGGCTCATGCTGCGGGTTTTTATGCCGGCAGATTTGTCGCTCAGCAGCAGCCAGGCGATGGCGAGGTTGATCAAGACCACCATGACCTCGATGGTCAGCAGATCGGCATTGACGACGCTCATCAGCGGTCTGCCGGCAATGAAATAAAAACCGGCGAATACGGGTACCGCCGAAGACGCGATGGAATACTGGTCTATCGGCGGGAACAGCGTGATCAGCAGCAGATTGGCCACGGCAACGGCCAGCGCAATGCTTTGATTTCTGTTCATGCCCGGAGGCGCCCCCTGAGTTTTTCCGAGTATAGCCCAATCGTTACCCGGCGGGCACTGGTAAGCCGTTGTTTTTAAAGCATCCTTGATTGGCCGGTACTACACCACGGCAGGTCCAGCGCCTGCAAGGCGGCACCGGTCCGGGTGTCCTGCACAAAAACGGCGATATGAAGATCGGCCGTTTTCCATACTCGATCCTTGCGGATGACCTGGTCCAGGTTCAGCGGTGTGGCGACAGTCACCGCAAACGGACCGTACAGTTCACGGACCACAAAATCGTGACGCAGGCGTTTGCCGCGGTTTTCGCCCGCAGCCACCTCAGTAACCAGATTGTTTTCGTAAATCGCAGCATAAGCCTGCGCCGAATCGGAAACAGTATTGATCCTTGCCCGTAATCGCGGCTGTGTGTCCCCGGTATCGATTCTCATGCTGATTTGCGCACCCGGCGCCTTGCCGGCAGTGATGCGCTGTCCGAGATCGTCATCAAATATGCCGCGCCGGTAGTCGGTCCCATCCAGCAGTAGTTGCGGGGTATAGACTACCCGAGCCTGATTGCGGCGGCTGGCGTCTCGTTGTCGGACACTGAACTGCGCCTGCGCGTAAGGATCTTTCCACCCGAGGTAATTCCAGGAGTCGACGTGAAAGGCCAGCGCCAGCACCTGCTGTGGCGTGTAGCCGCGCTGCGGCAACTTGCTGAACCACTGATCGGCGGGCGGGCAGCTGTCGCAACCCTCGGAGGTGTACAACTCGAGCAATGCTACCCGGGATTTACCCGATTCGGCGCTGCAGGTGCTGGCCGCAGCGGGGTTAGTGAGTATCAGAGCCAGCGCAGTGATGATGAGCTTGTGTGATATGGACATGCGAGATAGTCGCGTCAGGCGGTTATTACTTACCACTGGCACTTGCCACTTTGCGGGCCGCACCTGCGCGATTCCGTTGAAGTTTGATATGATGCCAGCGATACTCATCTAATTAATTGATTTTATTGAAATTTTAATGAAAGTCGACCTACACAGTCATTCCACCTGTTCCGACGGCCTGCTCAGTCCGGCCGAACTGGTGGAGCGCGCCGTTTTGCGCGGCGTGAACATGCTGGCGCTGACCGATCACGATGAACTCGCCGGCCTCGCGCCTGCGCGTGCCGCTGCCGCACAGTGGGGGCTGCG
>CAMBCD010000050.1 GCA_945863085.1 Bordetella parapertussis | reverse complement strand
GCTGGTTGACGGCGCGCAGGCGGCACCGCACCTGAAGGTTGACGTGCAGGACCTCGACTGCGATTTTTACGCGTTCTCCAGCCATAAACTCTGCGGTCCGACCGGTGCAGGCGTGTTGTACGGCAAGGCGGCGCTGCTGGAAAAAATGCAGCCCTTCAAGGGCGGCGGCGACATGATCCTGTCGGTGACTTTCGAAAAAACAACTTACGCGCCCATCCCCGCCAAGTTCGAGGCCGGCACGCCGCCCATCGGCGAGGCGATCACTCTGGGTGCGGCCATCGATTACCTGTCAGACATCGGTATTGAGCGGATTGCTGCGCATGAAACCGATTTGCTCGATTACGCGACAGACCAGCTGAACCGCATGCCGGGCATACGCCTGATCGGCACCGCCGAGAAAAAAGCCGCGGTGCTGTCGTTCGTGGTGGAAGGTGTGCATCCCCATGACGTCGGTTCGCTGCTCAATGACGACGGTGTGGCGATACGCACCGGGCACCACTGTGCGCAGCCGGTGATGCAGCGTTTCAAGGTGCCGGCGACCTGCCGTGCGTCGTTTGCCTTTTACAACACCATGGCAGAAGTCGATGCGCTGGCGGCGTCGATCGCCCGGGTGCAGAAACTCTTTGCCTGAAATGTGTAACTGAACCAATGGACAGCCGCGAGCTTTACCAGGAGATGATCCTCGAACACAACAAGAAGCCCCGCAACTGGGGTTTGCTTGCCGATGCCACGCACAAGGCGGAGGGGCTGAATCCGCTGTGCGGTGATCACCTGCATCTGTCACTGCGCCTTGCCGGCGACACCGTCGAGGCCGTGGGTTTCGAGGGCGAGGCCTGTGCGATCTGCAAGGCTTCGGCGTCGATGATGACCGCGATCGTCAAGGGCAAGACCCGCGCCGACGCCGAACAGATGGTGCAGGAATTCCGCGACATGACCACCGGCAAGCTGGATCCGGCAGCGCCGCATCACCTCGGCCGGCTGACCGTGTTCGCCGGTGTGCGCGACCTGCCGACGCGGGTGAAGTGCGCGATCCTGCCCTGGCATACGCTGCACGCGGCATTTGCCGGTACCAATACAGCCTCTACTGAATAACGCATCAACCGCATCCGCAATACTGACCATGCCGAAAATCGCCGAAATCGAACCGACCCCCAATCCGAACGCGATGAAGTTCATCCTGCGCGAGCCGCTGACCTGGGGCGTCACGCGTTCGTATGACAAACCGGAACAGGCGCTGGGAGACCCGCTGGCCATGGCGCTGTTCGATATCGAGCATGTGACCAACGTGTTTTACGTCGACCACTGGGTCACCGTGACCCAGGATGGCGGTGCCGACTGGCAGGAACTGATGCGTGACCTGGCAGTGCCGATCCGTGAAGCCCCGTCGGCCGACGCCAATTCCGACAAACTCGCGGAGCAATCCAGCGAGGCGATGGATCCGGAGAAGCTGAGCCCGGAAGACCGTGAGCGGCTGGACAGGATCAACGCCATTCTTGACGAGCAGATCCGCCCCTATCTGCAGAACGACGGCGGCGATCTCTACGTGATGGGTCTCGAAGGCAACAGGCTGACGGTCCATTACCAGGGCGCCTGCGGCAGCTGCCCCAGTTCGCTGTCGGGCACGCTGGCCGGCATTGAAAACCTGGTGCGCCAGATCGAACCCGACATGGAAGTGGTGGCAGTTTAAGAAGGTGGTTAACTAAGATGGCGGACTGGTTCAAGGTGGCTGCGGTCGGCGAAATCGCCCCGGGTACCTGCAAGGTGGCCGATGTCGATGGAACCGCGGTCGCGGTGTTCAACGTCGGCGGCGACTATTTTGCGATTGAAGACGTCTGCACCCACGACGGCGGCGAACTGGCGAGCGGTGTCATTGAGGGTGACCAGGTCGTCTGCCCGCGTCACGGCGCGCGGTTCTGCCTGCGTACCGGTGATGCGCTGTCGGCGCCAGCCTATGAACCCACGGCAAAATTTCCGCTGCGCGTCGAGAACGGTGTGATAGAGGTTCGCGACGACCGCTGGGACTGAGGTTCGCCGGCCGTTGCTTTTCGGTGGTTCGCCCCGCACAATGCCCGCGCAGGCATATCGGGCATTTCAACCGGGAGGAGACCCATAATGAAATCCAGTTCTGTTCGCCTTGTTTTCGCACGTTTATTCGCTGTTGTCGTGGCGGTACTGCCGCTGGCGGCAGGCGCCCAGCAGTATCCGGCGCGACCGCTGCTGATCGTCGCGCCATTTGGCGCCGGAGGTGATTCCGACATCGCCGCCCGCAACCTGGCAGCGGTGGTGCCGAAATACCTCAAGCAGAATATGGTGGTGGTCAACAAGGTCGGCGCCAGCGGAGCGATCGGCTCGGAATATGTCAAGAATGCAACGCCTGACGGCTACACCTTCCTGCTCGCGCGCGTGGGTTCGCAGGCGACGCTGCCGGCACTGAAGCCGGATCTCGGCTACAAATGGAATGACTTCAGCTTTCTCGGCATACTCGAACTGAATCCCTATGTGTGTGCGGTCGTTACGGCATCGCCGGTCCGGAGTTTTGGCGATCTGGTTGAATCGATACGCAAGAATCCGGGCAAGCTCAAGTACAGCACCGCCGGCATCGGCACCATCCACGAAATGGGACCGCAGTTGCTGTTTGACGCGCAAAAGCTGGGCAGTGAAGCGGCGATCCAGATCCCGTACAAGAGCGGCGGCGAAGCGGCCACTGCGCTGCTCGGCCGCCATGTCGATTTCAGCTGTTCAAACATCGGCACCGTGCTCAATTTCATCAAGAACAGGCAGATGCGCGCGCTGGTCACCACCACCCCCGAACGCTTCAAGGACATCCCCGACGTGCCCACGGCAAAAGAAGTCGGTTACCCGAGCCTGGAACGCATCATCGGCTGGTCCGCGCTCTACGGCCCGCCGAAAATGGACAAAAAAATCATCGCCATCTGGGGTGACACGCTGCAGAAGGTCGGCAAGGATCCACAGTGGATCAACGCCACCGAAAAGATCGGCTCCGTGCCGCACATCAAGTCGCCGGAGGACACGGCGGCCTATGTCAAAGAGCAGTACGAGACTTATTACAAGCTGGGCAAGGCGCTTAATATCGTGCTGAAGTGACTGGTGACTGGTAATTGGTAATTGGTAACTGGTAACTGGTAATTGGTGCTTGGGTAATTAGGTGATTGGTGATGGGGTGAATTTGAAGGTTTCGATGTCAAAAGGGTATGTCATGCAACTGGCGTTGTGCTTCACGCGATTGTTTTTCCCAATCACCAGTCACCAGTCACCAGTTACCGCTTTGTAATGGATACCCTGACCCACGCGCTGTCCGGCGCGCTGCTCGCGCGTGCCACTGCCGGCATTGAAAAACCGGCGCTGCCAACCGGTCGCCGCGTGGCCATCGGCGCGCTGGTGGCGGCTTTCCCCGATCTCGATGTGGTGACCTCGTGGATTTCACCGCTGTCCTATCTCTACAACCACCGCGGCGTCACCCACTCGCTGGTGATGCTGCCGCTGTGGACCATCCTGCTGGCGTGGATTTTTGCGCTGATCTGGCGCAAGGGGCCCGGCTGGAAGACTTACATGCCGGTGGTGGCGCTGTCGCTGGCTGCACATATCGCCGGCGACTGGATCACCACCTTCGGCACCATGATTTTTGCGCCGCTGTCGGATTACCGCCATGGCATCGGCACCACCTTCATCATCGATCTGTGGTTCTCCGGCATCATCATCACCGGGCTGCTGCTGTCGCTGCTGTGGCGCCGGTCGCGTGTACCGGCGGTGGCGGGGCTGGCCGTGCTGGTGGGTTATGTGGTGCTGCAATCCCTGTTGCTGCAGCGTGCCGTCGATTTCGGCGAGTCTTATGCGCGGGCCGAAGGCATTGCGCAGGCGCGTGTCACCGCGATGCCGCGGCCGGTGTCGCCGTTCAACTGGATGGTCGTGATTGAGGATGACAAGAGTTACCGTTACAGCCAGATCAACCTGATTCGCAAAACCGTGCTGCAGGCGGGTGACGATGCCGGTTTCATCGCCAGGCTGGATGCGGTGTATCGCCCGCTGGACCAGGCGATCTGGGAATCGGATGTGCGTTACGGCCGCGGCTCGCAGGGGAACGTGGTACGCGCGGTGTTCGAGCATCCGGAGTTCGAATTTTTCCGCTGGTTCTCGGCATATCCGGCCCTGCATCGCATCGACAGCGAAGCGGCGTCGCTGTGCATCTGGTTCAAGGATCTGCGCTTCCTGACACCCGGACGTGACGGCTTCCCGTTCATTTACGGCATGTGCAGCGATGGTGCGGGCCCGATGCGCCCGTACGGCCTCAACGGCGCCGCGCGTTTTCCCGTTCACTGACACCACCTGCTGCTGCCCACTGGCGGTGCGGTGCCGGGATGCGTGCACCCGGGCGATGCGCCATCACGCCGCAACGGCTATCGCCTGGCCCGGCAAGACGGTTTCCCGGGATTGGCATTTAAATTGCCAGGGTTATCGGCGTAGTCCCCTTGGCGCCTTCATGGGGAGGGGCATGAAGGTCTGTTCCATTTTTATGGAGATGCAGACCATGATCAATGCCGGATTTGTCGACTTCCTGTTCACCGGGGTGGCGATCGTGCCCCAGATCCTGCTGTTCACCGGCTATATCGGACCCGCGCTGCTGTTGTTCATCCCGCTGTTGATTGCGGCCTGCCTGATCAGCATGTACCGGGAGCAGACCACCGCGGCGGAGGAAAATGCGGCCGGGGATGCCGCCGCAGAACAGGAATTGCCGCTGGGCGCCGCAGGTCGCTGACGCACGCACAATTTGACGCAAGTCAATCTGCGGCGCCGCCGTACTGGCAGACTGGCGCCATGGAACACCGTTACCTGCTGCCGTTCTTTGCCGTCACGGCGTTGGCACTGAGTTGTGCTGCGTTGCCGCCAGTGGCCGCCGCAGACCCGGTGCCCGTCCAGCGCGAAATCATTCCCGGTTCCGAACTGATGACAACGCAGGAGCGTGAACGTTACCGTCTGCGGCTGCGTGGCGCCGGCACCCCCGAGGAGCGTGAGCGCCTGCGCGCCGAGCATGTCAGGGCGATGCAGGAGCGCGCGCAGCTGCGCGGCCTGCAGGTGATCGATTATTCACGCTTGAAAACCGCACCATGATGCGCCTGCTGCTGGTGATGGTTCTGCTCTACAGCCCGGTTGCAGTGCACGCCGCCGGCGACCCGGTGCGTGGTGACAAACTGCATGTCTCTTGCCTGGGATGCCACGGTACTGCGCTGTATGTGCCGCCGCAGGCCAAGGTCAAAACCCTGGCAGCGCTGAAAAAGGAAATCGAGCGCTGGAACGATCGCATGAATCCCAAATTCAACAAACAGGAAATTGAAGACCTGCTGGTTTATCTGAACCGGGATTTTTATAAATTCGCGCAGTAGGCGGTGGTTGCCCGGGTTTTTATTATAAGTATTTGATTTTATTGATATTTTATTGCTCTGCCGAGAGCAGCCAGAGCATCGCGTCCAGGCCTGAGTGGTTCAGCGCATAACTGGTCTTCTCGCGCACCACCGGTTTCGCGCGATAGGCCACGCTGACCCCGCACTCTGCCATGAACTTCAGGTCGTTCGCGCCGTCGCCGACACCGGCAATCTGCGCGGGTGAGGCGCCGATTTGAGCGGCCACGCGCCGCAACGCTGCAAGCTTGGCGTCGGCGTTGACGATGTCGCCGATGACATTACCTGTCAATTTCCCGTTGCTGATTTCAAGCACGTTGGAGTGCGTGTAGTCGAGCCTTGCGCGCGTCTTCAGCCGGTCGGTCATGTAAGTGAAACCGCCGGACACCAGCAATGTTTTGATGCCTGCCGCGCGGACTTTTTCCAGCATCACTTCCGCCCCTGGTGAAAAACTCAGCCGTTCGTCATAAACCCGCTGCAATGCGCTTTCATCGAGTCCCTTGAGCAGCGCCAGCCTGCGTCGCAGGCTTTCGTCGTATTCGATTTCGCCGCGCATCGCACTTTCGGTGATTTTGGCGACCTCGGCCTTGATGCCGACCATGTCGGCGAGTTCGTCGATGGTTTCCATGGTGATCAGCGTCGAATCCATGTCCATCACCAGCAGTTTGAAATCGCTGAGCTTGCGCGCTTCCGGCACAAAGCCGTGATCCAGTCTGGCAGCAGTGCACAGTTCGACAATGCCTGCGGCTGGCTGCGCATTGCACAGGCGGAATGCGGTTTCGGACAGGCGTTCGATGGCGCTGGCGCCGGAGATTTTGGCGAGCTGTTTGAGATCGGTGGTTTCGACCTCGGTGCCCTGGATGACGAGATACATGATGGTGCGCCAATGAGGCGCCGATAGTGTGTCGGAAGAGCGCGATTATAGCGGAGGCTTGATGATGATCTGCTTCAGGGTGCAGTGATCCACGCAGCGATGCGCCGCACGACTTCGCCTTCGATGCCGTTGAAGCCGTGATGGGCGCGGGCCTCGCAGGGATCGCCAGTGCTGATGCCGCCGTTGAAGGTGAGCAGTTCCTTGCGCGGCGGCGTGGTCAGTTTTTCCATCAGCTGCGGCACATCGCTGTAGAGGCAGACACGGCAACTGTCCTCACGATGATGCGCAAGCAGCACGGGGATGCGGATGCGGTCCAGTGCCATGCGCGTCACGTCGCGGCTGCGCTGGTCGTTGACCACGGTGGCGGTGAGCACGATGCCGTCGGGACCGCCATCTGCCAGCGGCAGGCGTGTCGCGATATGGGCGGCGGATTGGGTGCCGCGGCTGGTGCCGATCAGCCACACTGGAATTTTTGCCTGCTGCCGCAGCCACGCAATGACCGCCTTGACGTCGCTGACATGGTCGTCGGTCTGGCGAGAACCGGATAAAAACGGGTAGGACTGTTTGTCGGAAGGTGCGTCGATGACCACGGTGGTCAGGTCCTGTTCGACGAACAGTTGGCGCGAGCGTACCAGGAAATTGCCGGAGAGTTTGGGGATGCGGCCGTCAGCTTCCAGCGTCAGCCCGCCGTCGCCCCCGGCGAACAGGATCACCGCGGCCTTGGGTTTGTCCGGCGTGATGACGAGTATGCGTTGGGTGACGCCGGATCGTGAAGGCACATCCACCACCTGCGGCGATTGTGCCCATGCCGCTGATGCGGTCATCAACAGCAATACAAGGGCCTTGTTCATGCCTGACGCGGCGCAAACAGGATGATGGCCATGCCGGCGATCGCCACCGTGGCGCCGGTCAGATCCCACATGGTCGGGCGGATGCCATCGACCGCCCACAGCCAGAGGATGGCCACGGCGACATACACGCCGCCGTACGCGGCATAGACGCGGCCGGCTGCGGCTGGATGCAAGGACAGCAGCCAGACAAACAGTCCCAGTGAAACGGCCGCCGGTGCCAGCACCCAGACCGGCGCACCCTTGTTGAACCACAGGTAGGGCAGGTAGCAGCCGACGATTTCAGCGAGGGCGGTGGCGATGAACAGCGCCGCGGTTTTGAGTTCAAACATCGGCTTGCTCGCGCCGGCATTGATAGATGACTTCGTAGACTTTCTCGGCCACCGTGTCGTCCATCAGGCAGCCGACCGCTTCGATGAAGTCGCGCGGCGCCTCCGCGATCAGCAGGTCGGTGACCCAGGCATGCACCACGCCCTGGCGTTGCGGGTCCGGCATCGCCAGCAGGCGTTCCAGAGTGGCGTTGATCTGCGGATCGTCGCAGGCGGCTTTGAGCAGGCCGACAAAACCTTCGATGTCGGCGACGGAGCGGGGCGCTTGGATGGTCATATTCACATTGTAGCGGTGGGTGTGGGTTGCCGCTGTTGCCCCGGTCGGGGGCGCGTGACATACCTTAAGTGCTCCCATAGGCAAAAAATCCGTCATGCCGGCGAAAGCCGGCATCCAGAATTGGCCGGTTGGTCGATGCTTTTTTAACCCCTGGATTCCGGCGTTCGCCGGAATGACGACTAAGTCAGAGGTTTTTCTTGAGATGTCGTCGTGACCGTCCAGGATGGTATTGTATCTCATTGATTTTATTGATAAAAAATATCGATTATAATGCGCGCCGCAACGCGTTCACGGCATTCCGCCTGAGCGGCGCACAGGGTTTCAGATGAGCATCGACAAAGAAGTTTCGCGGCGACGCACCTTCGCCATCATTTCGCATCCGGACGCGGGTAAAACCACGCTGACCGAAAAACTGCTGCTGTTCGCCGGTGCGATCCATATCGCCGGCAGCGTCAAGTCGCGCAAGGCTTCGCGTTACGCGACCTCGGACTGGATGGAAATCGAAAAGCAGCGCGGCATTTCAGTGGCGAGTTCGGTGATGCAGATGGAGTACCGCGACTGCGTGATCAACCTGCTTGATACTCCCGGTCACCGCGATTTTTCCGAAGACACCTACCGCGTGCTGACCGCCGTCGATGCCGCGTTGATGGTGATCGACGCCGCCAACGGCATCGAGCCACAGACGCTGCGCCTGTTGCAGGTCTGCCGTGCGCAGAACACGCCGGTGATCACCTTCATCAACAAGATGGACCGCGAGGTGCGCGAGCCGACCGATCTCGTCGATGAAATCGAACGCACGCTGGGCATGCCGGTCGTGCCCTGCACCTGGCCGGTGGGCATGGGCAAGCAGTTCAAGGGCGTGTTCGACCTGCGCAACGACCGCATGCGGGTGTTTACCGCCGGTGAAGACCGCGTTGGCGCCAATGACGATGAAATCATCTCGGGCATCAACAACCCGGAATGTGTGGCCCGTTACGGCGACACTTTCAGTCACGCCCGCCAGGAAATCGAACTGGTGCAGGGGGTATCGCCGACCTATGCCCGCGAGACCTTTCTCGCCGGCAAACAGACGCCGCTGTTTTTCGGTTCGGCGATCAACAACTTCGGCGTGCAGGAAGTGCTGGATGCGGTGATCGACTTCGCATCGCCGCCGCGCGCGCACAAGGCGCTGCAGCGCACCGTCGAACCGGCGGAAGCCAAATTCTCCGGCGTGGTGTTCAAGATCCAGGCCAATATGGATCCGGGCCACCGCGACCGCGTCGCCTTCATCCGTGTCTGCTCCGGGCGCTTCGAGCGCAGCATGCGCCTGAAAAACTGCCGCACCGACAAGTTTTTCCGGCCGAGCAGCGTGGTGTCCTTCCTGTCGCAGCGCCGCGAGCAAGTGGAAGATGCCTATGCCGGCGACATCATCGGCATACCCAACCACGGCGTGCTGCAACTGGGCGACACGCTGACCGAAGGTGAAGACCTGCAGTTCACGGGCCTGCCGTTTTTCGCACCCGAACTGTTCCAGACGGTCGAGGTGGCCGATCCGCTGCGCAGCAAGCAGTTGAAAACGGGACTCGCCCAACTGGGTGAGGAGGGTGCGATCCAGGTATTCAAACCCGTCGCCGGCAGCCTGCTGCTGCTCGGTGCCGTCGGCCAGCTGCAGTTCGAGGTGGTCGCGCACCGGCTGAAACACGAATACGGCTGTGAGGCGCGGATGGCGCCGGCGCGTTATGTCGCGGCGCGCTGGGTGACTTGCGACGACGAACGGGAATTGCAGCGTTTCATCGATGCCAATTCACACCGTGTCGCGCATGATGCGGTGGGTGCGCCGGCCTTCCTGGCCGCCAATTCAATCGAGATCGATGTTGCCACCGAGCAGTGGCCGAAAATCAAGTTCCATGCACTGCGCGAACACGCCGGGCTGATTTTCCACTCCAATACCGTCAACTGAGGCCGTGAACCGAACGCCGCTGTGCGGCTAACGCGCAGCGACTTCGGTCGTCCACCGGACAATTTCCCCGAGGGCGGCCTGCGGGGCGCTGCGATGGTCCGCATTCGGCTCGTAGAGCCGGGTCAGCGGATTTTCGGGCAGCGCGCCGAACATTTGCTGTTTCGACCGCAGCAGGGCGGGGTAATCGGACATCGGCGCGACATGCAGCACGGGGAGCGACTGCGGCAGCGCCCGCGAGGATTTTTCCTGGTTCATCGCGCCATCTGGATCGAACCACGTAAGATAAATTGCCGCCGTCGTGCGCACGGCCCAAGTCTTGCCGCCTTCGGATTCGTCGAATTCTCCGGGCTCATCGCCTTTGCCCGACGCCACCAAGCTGCGCGCGCGCCTGACTGCCGAGCCGACCTGTTGCCGGTAGAAGCGGGTGGCGACATCGCCCCCGGGCGCGATGAGGACCAGGCCGTCCAGAGGGTGTTTTGTGGCGTAATGGATTGCGAACACTGCGCCCTGGCTGTGTCCCGCAACAAACAGTTTCTTTGCGCCTTTGTCGCGCAGGGCATTCAGTGCTGCAGTGACTTCCTGTTCAGCCGCAGCCACGTCCTTGTCATAAGCGCGTTTACCCGACCACGGCATTTCCAGGTTGGCGACCCGGTAACCTTTCTGTTCCAGCGCTGCAGCGAAGGGGGCGATCAGCGCGTCTGGTGAGCCGCCCTTGCCGTGCATGACGACGATGCCGATGGCGGATTCCGGTGACTGAGCGGCAACCGCCAAGGGCATGGCGAGGGCGCAGGCCATGATGCAGCGCAGGATCATTTGGTGCATGGTCGCCATTTTTTTCCGCGGTCACCGGCTGGCGGCGTAGTACTCGACTTTGCGCTCGAGCATGGCCAGGGTTTCTGAAATGGCGAAGGCGAACAGGAAGACCATCATCACCAGCGCCCAGAATTCTTCCATCAGGAAATGTTTCGAATACAGTTCGAAGAGTTCGCCGACACCGATGATGGATACCAGCAACTGGCCGATGACCACGCCCTTGACGCCGCGGATGGCACCGAGGCGCAGGCCGGCGAGAATTTCCGGCAGGGCGCTGAGGATCAGCACCTTGGTGTAGATCTGCGAGCGGCGGGCGCCGAAGGAGCGCGCCATCTCCACCAGCGAACGGTCGGCGTGCTGCACCCCCACCTGGGTGTCGAGCACGATGACGAACACCGCGAACAGGAACACCGTGGCCACGACCGTGGTTTCACCGATGCCGACCACGGCCATCAGCAGCGGCACCAGCGCCGAGATCGGCGCGCTGACGAATATATTGACCCACATGCCGAGCAGGCGTCCGGCGAAGGCCACCCGCGCCATCAGGAAACCCAGCGGCAGGCCGACGGCAATGGCCAATAACATGCCGGTGGCAAAGGAACGCAGCGTGATCGCTGCCGCCGTGGAAAATTTGTCGGTCTGCACGATCACGAAGGCGGTTTCGATGACACTGGAGAATGGCGGAATCATCGTCGAGTAACCGGAGCGGCCGACGATCTCCCACAGGCCGAACCAGACGGCCAGCGAAAACACGATGGGGATTTTTTTGCCGAACAGCGTCATGGGCCGTACCTACTCCACGTATTGTTTCAGCATTTGCCAGATTTCGTCGACGGTATCCAGGTAGTGCTGGTCACGCCGGATCACATCCGGTCCGCGGCTGCGGTCGATGCCGGGTTCGATGGTTTTGGCGATCCGCCCCGGGCGCGGTGACAGCAGCGTGATCTGGTCCGACAGGTACGCGGCTTCCTCGATGCTGTGGGTGACGAAGATCACGGTTTTGCGGTGCTGCTTCAGCAGGTCGAGCAGTTCCTCCTGGAATTTGCGCCGCGTCTGTTCGTCGATGGCGGAAAACGGCTCGTCCATCAGGATGATGTCGGCGTTGACGGCGAGTGCGCGCGCCAGGCCGACCCGCTGGCGCATGCCGCCCGAGAGCTGGTTCGGATAACTCGCCTCGAAACCGGAGAGTCCGACTTCGGCGATGTGCCGGCGCGCAATTTCGTTGCGTTCCTCGACCGGCATGCCGCGCAGTTCAAGACCGAAGGCGACGTTGCGCAGCACGCTGGCCCAGGGCAGCAGCGCGAAGTCCTGGAATACGAAGGCGCGTTCAGGCCCGGGGCCGTCCACTTTTTTGCCATTGACCCAGACCTCGCCGCCGTTCGCGGGAATCAGGCCGGCGATGATTTTCAGCAGCGTGGTCTTGCCGCAGCCGCTGGGGCCGAGGAGGGTGCACAGACGGCCGCGGGGAAAGGCCAGCGACACGTCGCGCAGGGCCTCGACCTTGCCGCCGTAAATCTTGCTGATGTTTTTTACTTCAACCGCCATATCGTTTTGCATGTTCAGGATCCGCGAATTTCAGCAGGAAACAGCCGGCGTTCCACCCGTTCCAGCGCA
>CAMBCD010000049.1 GCA_945863085.1 Bordetella parapertussis | reverse complement strand
TGCCGAACAGGCTGTTGGTGTTGCCGAACAGGAAGGAGCTAGACACCACATGGTCGCCACCGCGCAGCAGCGCGATGAAGGCCGAGGCGATTGCCGCCATGCCCGTCGCAAAGCAGGCCGTCGCAATGCCATCCTCCATTTTGCTGATCTTCGATTCCAGCGCCGCCGTGGTGGGATTGCCCTGCCGGCCGTAGGCATAACCGGCCCTTTCGCCCTTGAACACCTTCACCAGGTCGCGCGCATCCGGATAACCGAAGGCAACCGCTGTATGCATCGGCTTGAGCACGGAATTATGCTCAATAGGTGATTCCAGATCGGAATGCAGGATTGCTGTCGTGAAGCCATTTTTTGTAAAACCGTTTTTCATGTTCTCGCTCCATCCAATAAAAAACCCGGCCAGCTAGCGCGGACCGGGTTCTTCCGTCGCTTTAGCGGCATTTTTAACGCGCCCGCAAGCTGTTCTTCAAATCGGCGCAAATGGAGATTACCGCAGGGCTGAGGGCCGCGTCAAACCGGGCGTTGATTGGCACCCCGTATTTGCCAGACCCGGACACCAGCCCGGCCATGACCTGTGCCTGCGGGTCCGTGAGTTGCGCCAGGCCCTCCGCAACGCCGGCGCGATCCTTTTCATTGCGGTTCTGGCTGACTTTCCATTTACCTTCGATGCGTTGGACCGGGATTTCGATGCCGACAATGGCCCCCAGCATGCGCTCGATGTAGTCAGCCGGCGCATCAGCAATGCCCCAAGGGCGCGGCTGCCCCGCCTCCTGCTGGTTAGTCAGGCGGGACACCAGGTCACGCAACCAGTCACGGTCATCATGAATGATCAGCGGTCCGCGGGCATGCACCACCGCGTAGTTCCAGGTCGGCACCACCTTGCCGGTCTCGCGTTTTTCCGGATACCAGGACGGCGTGACGTACATCTGCGGTCCCTGGAAAACCGCCAGCACCTCATCCTTGTGTCGCTGTTTCCACAGCGGATTGGCGCGCGCGACATGGCCGCGCAGCGTGCCCTGCGGCGACGGCAAGGGATCGATCAGCAGGGGCAGATGGTTTGCTTCCAAGGCGCCATTGGTATTGGTCACCAGCACGGCCAGCGGATGCGCACGGATCAGCGCATGCATGACATCAATACGCTCTTCCCGGAATGCCGCAACCTGGTACATGGCGGAGAAAAGGCAGGCCCGGCAGCCTAGTCGACGAGTTCCAGGCCGAGGTCGAGTTGCGTGGCCGCCGTCGCGGCGTCAGCCTTGGTGCTGTCGCGACGCTGCGCCTCGACACCGTCCAGATAAGCCTGGGTCACGTCACCCGTGATGTACTGGCCGCTGAAGCAGGACGCCTCGAAATTGGTGACCGCGGGATTGACGCTGCGCACATCACCGATCAGCGCATCGAGTTCCTGGTAAATCAGCGCATCGCAGCCGATCTCGCGGGCGATCTCCTCGTCGGAGCGGCCGCTGGCGATCAGTTCGTCACGGCTCGGCATGTCGATACCGTAAACATTGGCATAACGCACCGGTGGCGCCGCCGAGGCGAAATAAACCTTGCGCGCCCCCGCATCACGGGCCATCTGCACGATTTCCCGGCTGGTGGTGCCGCGCACGATCGAATCATCGACCAGCAGCACGTTTTTGCCGCGGAACTCCATGCCGATCGCGTTCAGTTTCTGCCGCACCGATTTCCGGCGGATGGCCTGCCCGGGCATGATGAAGGTGCGTCCGATGTAGCGGTTCTTGATGAATCCTTCGCGGTAGCCGAGGTTGAGGTGATTCGACAGCTGCATCGCGGAGGGCCGGCTGGAGTCCGGGATCGGAATCACCACGTCGATGTCGAGGTTGGCGAAATCCTTCTCGATCTTGCGGCCCAGGCTTTCGCCCATGCGCAAACGGGTCTCGTAGACCGAAATGCCGTCGATCACCGAGTCCGGGCGCGCCAGGTAGACAAACTCGAACAGGCAGGGATTCAGCGACGGATTGTCCGCGCACTGGTGGCTGTAGAAATTGCCGTCGAGGTCGATGAATATCGCCTCGCCCGGCGCCACGTCGCGGATCATCTGGAAACCGAGACCGTCGAGTGCCACGCTTTCGGAGGCCACCATGTATTCCCGGCCCTGCGGCGTATCAATCTTGCCAAACACCAGCGGACGGATGCCGAAGGGATCACGGAATGCGAGCAGGCCGTATCCGGCAATCATCGCCACCACCGCATACGCGCCGCGACAGCGCCGGTGCACACCCGATACCGCGGCGAAGATCGTCGCCGGATCCAGCTTGTAATTGGTCGCGTTTGCGGCCAGTTCATGCGCCAGCACGTTCAGCAGCACTTCCGAATCGGACTCGGTGTTGACGTGGCGCAGGTCGAGGCGGAACAGGTCGTTTTTCAGCTGTTCCGAGTTGGTCAGGTTGCCGTTGTGGCCGAGCACGATGCCGAAGGGCGAGTTCACATAAAAGGGCTGCGACTCGGCCGCTGAAAACGCCGAACCCGCCGTCGGGTAACGGGTGTGTCCGATACCGGCGAAACCGGCGAGGCTGCGCATGTTGCGGGTGCGGAACACGTCGCGCACCATGCCGCCGCCCTTGTGCATGTGGAAACTCGAACCGTCCGCAGTGACAATGCCGGCGGCGTCCTGGCCGCGGTGCTGCAGCACCAGCAGTCCGTCATACAGCACCTGGTTGACGGGACTGCGGGCGACTACTCCGACGATTCCGCACATGGCGTTTCCTTAGGCCCTGGCCTCAGCGATACCGGATGTGCTGGCTCACCGCGGGCGGCAACCAGCTCTTGACCACAATCGCAACTCGCTCCAGCAGCGGGCGCAACGCCGCCTCTCGCCAGAACGGCTGGCTCGGCAACGTCGTCGCGCCGGCCAGCAATACCAGAATCGTCACCACTGCAACGCCCCGCACCAGACCGAATATGGTGCCGAGCAGGCGATCCTCAAGTCCCAGACCGGCACTTTTTACCATCTGTGACACGGCCATGGCGACCAGACTCATCGTGAGCAGCACCACGAAAAACAGCACGGCAAACCCGGCAAGCTGGCGGAGTTCTTCGCTGGGAATTTCCGCCGGCATGATCGACGCAAGCTGGTCGCCGAACATCCACGCAACGATGAACGCGATCGCCCACGCGGCAAGCGCGAGGACTTCCCGCACCAGGCCACGCATGACACTGAGGACAACTGAAAATCCGATAATGGTGAGCACCGCATAATCGAGCAGGGTCATCGCTTATTTGGGAACCACCTTGCCGTCGAGCTGCAGGCGCTGCAAGGACGGACGCGCCTTTTCTGCGGCTTCGCGGCTGGCATAGGGGCCGACACGCACGCGCGTCACCGGCCCGCTGGCAGTCTGCACAACTTCGGTGTAGGCCTTGAGCCCGCCGCCGGCAATTTTCGCCTGCAGTTCCTTTGCCCTGGCGGCATCGGACAGCGCAGCCACCTGGATTACAAAAGCACCGGTGGAGGCCTTGGCTTTTGCCGTGCTCTCCGCCTTCGTCACCGGTTTTGCCGGCACTGGTGCCGCCGCCTGTTGCGGCTTCGCTGCTGCCTTGGGTTCGGCTTTGACCTCGGCCTTCGATTCCGGCTTGATGTCAGTTTTGGGTTCCGGTTTCGGCTCCGCTTTGGGCGGCACCACCGGCTCTGCAACAACAGGCGTGGTCGCAATCGCCGGTTTTTCCGCAGGCTTCAGCGGCGCAGGTTTCGCCGACAGCACACCGGCTTCCGGGGACGGAATCTGGATATTGATGCTTTGGGTGGCCGGTTTGGGCTCGGAATCGAGGATCATCGGCAGCACCACCGCCACCGCAGTCACCAGCACAATCGCGCCGACCAGGCGGCGGCGTGCGCGCTTCTTCAGCTGGAGTTCTTCGTCGCTAACGTTTCTCGCCATTCCTGATACGCCGTAAGCGAAGTAAAGTATTGATTTTAAACGATTTTTACCGCTTTTTACCGTTATCGGCGAGCGCGGACTGCAGTCATCGCGGCGGCCACGGTAAGAAACGATCCGAAGGCCAAAATTCTATCACCATCTCCTGCCATCTGATACGCGCGGTCACAGGCTTCTGCAATATTTGCGCACGCGGTAATGCCTGTCGTCACGCCGGCCTCGCGCAAATACTGCTCCAGCGCAACAGCCGACAGCGCGCGTGCCCCTTCGAGCGGCGCCACCAGCCAGTGATCAACATGCCCGCGCAACAGACGCGCCACGCCGCCGACATCCTTGTCCTTCAGCATTGAAAACACCGCCAGCGTATTGCGGTAACCCGTCATCTGCGCGAGGTTGGCAACCAGTGCCGCGGCAGCATGCGGATTGTGCGCCACGTCGAGGATCATCGCCGGTCGTCCGGGCAAGACCTGAAAGCGTCCGGGATTTTCAACCCGCACCAGGCCGTCGCGGATGTTGCCCGCGGTCACCGGCAGACGCCCACGCAAGGCATCCAGCGCCGCAATGCACGCGCTGGCATTGGCCAGCTGGAAGGCACCGCGCAATGCCGGCGGCGGCAAGCCGTGACGATCACCGCCAGGTCCGCGATAACTCCATTGTTGCGGCTGCGCCTGGTAACTGAAATCACGTCCGATCAGCAACAGTCCGGCGCCAATGCGCGCCGCATATTCAGTGACTGTTGCCGGCGGTTCGGCATCGGCGCAGATCGCCGGTCGGCCGGCGCGGAAAATGTGCGCCTTCTCGAAGCCTATGGCCTCGCGCGTGTCCCCCAGATATTCCATGTGATCGATGCCGACACTCATCAGCAGGGCCACGTCGGCATCGAAGGCATTGACCGCATCCAGGCGCCCGCCCAACCCGACCTCGAGGATCGCAGCGTCAACCTTGCTCCCGCAAAAAAGCCACAGCGCCGCCAGCGTGCCGAATTCAAAATAAGTCAGCGGCACGCCACGGGCGGCACGCGCCTGCTCCACTGCGGCGAATGCGCGCACCAGGTCGGCATCACCGGCTTCCCGGCCATGGATGCGTACACGCTCGTTGTAACGCAGCAGGTGCGGCGAGGTGTAAGTGCCGACGCGATAACCGGCGCAGCCGAGCACGGCATCCAGCATCATGCACGCTGATCCCTTGCCGTTGGTGCCGCCGACGGTGATCAGCGGAAACACCGGCTTCAGCCCCAGTGCGTCACGCACCACGTTGACACGATCCAGCCCGAGGGCGATCGACTGCGGATGCTGGCGCTCAATGTATTCCAGCCAGCCGGCGAGTGTTGCGGGTAAGGTTGTCACGTGTGGCGCGGAAACCGGGGAACCCGGCGCCCTGTCGGCAAATCCGGAGCGGTCAGGAAGACGATGGTGCCGGCGATTTCAACATCAGCGCCAGCAGCCGCGCCAGCGTGTCGCGCATCTGGCGACGGTCGACGATCATGTCCAGCGCGCCCTTCTGCATCAGGAACTCGGCCCGCTGGAATCCCTCGGGCAGCGTCTCGCGCACGGTCTGCTCGATCACCCGCGGTCCGGCGAAACCGATCAGCGCATTGGGTTCGGCAACCACCACGTCGCCGATCATCGCAAAACTCGCCGACACCCCGCCCATGGTCGGATCGGTCAGCACCGAGATGAACGGCAGGCGATCATCGGCGAGGCGGGTCAGCGCAGCGCAGGTCTTCGCCATCTGCATCAGCGAAAACAGGCCTTCCTGCATGCGGGCGCCGCCGGTCGCGGTGAAACAGATGAAGGGCAGCCGCTGCTCGACGCAGACCTGCACGCCGCGCACAAAACGCTCACCGACGACGGAGCCCATTGATCCGCCGAGAAAACCGAATTCGAATGCGGCGGTAACCACCGGGATTTCGCGGATCGCCCCCTGCATCACCACCAGCGCATCCTCCTCGCCGGTCTCCGTGCGCGCTTCGGCCAGGCGGTCGATGTAACGCTTGCTGTCGCGGAATTTCAGGCTGTCGACCGGCGTCACTTCAACGCCGATCTCATAACGCCCTTCCATGTCGAGCAGCCAGTCCAAGCGCTCGCGGGCGGAAATGCGGTTGTGGTGGTTGCACTTCGGGCAGACGAACAGGTTTTTCTCGAGATCGGTGCGATACAACACTGCCTCGCAGGAATCACACTTGCTCCACAGTCCTTCCGGGACTGCTTTTTTGACGCTGCCGGCCTCCCGCTTGATGCGCGGCGGCAGCAGTTTCTGCAGCCAGCTCATGCGGCTCGACCCTTGATGTCACGATCCATGGCGGTCCGGATTCCATTCATAAACAGGCGCGCCCGATTAACGGCATCCTGCGGTGCAGCCTCGATCTCCTGCACCAGCCGGCTGCCGATCACCACGGCATCGGCCACCTGCGCGATATTGCGCGCAGTTTCGCCGTCGCGGATGCCGAAACCGACACCCACCGGCAGCTTGGTGTGACTGCGGATGCGCGCCAGGCGCTGCGCCACGTCGGCGACATCGATATTCGCAGCACCAGTGACGCCCTTCAGCGATACGTAATACAGATAACCGCGCCCCAGTTCTGCAACCTGCTTCAGGCGCGCGTCGGAGGTGGTCGGCGACAGCAGGAATATCGTATCCAGGCCGGCAGTATCCAGTATGGCCACCAGTTGCTCCGCTTCTTCGGGCGGGTAATCGACCACCACGACGCCATCGGCGCCGGCGGCTTTGGCCGCCTTCACAAAGTTGTCAGCCCCCATGGCTTCAATTGGGTTCGCGTACCCCATCAGCACTACCGGTGTTTCGCCATTGGTCTTGCGGAACTCCGCCACCCAGCTGATCACGTCGCGCAGCGATACGCCGTGTTTCAGCGCGCGTTCGCTGGCGCGCTGGATCACCGGGCCGTCGGCCATGGGATCCGAAAACGGCACCCCCAGCTCAATGATGTCGGCACCGCCGGCCACCAGTGCATGCATCAGCGGTACACAGCTCGCCGGATCAGGATCGCCGGCAGTGATGAAGGGGATCAGGGCTTTGCGGCCCTGCTTGTTGAGACGTGTGAATGTGGCGGCAATGCGTGACATCTTCAGATTCGCGTGAGATGCATCAGAACTTCAGGCCGGACTTTTCGGCGACGGTATGCATGTCCTTGTCGCCACGCCCGGACAGATTGACCAGCAGGATCTGATCGCGGCGCATGCGCGGCGCGATTTTCGCCGCGTAGGCCAGCGCATGGCTGGATTCCAGTGCGGGAATGATGCCCTCAAGCCGGCACAGCTTGTGGAAGGCCTCCAGCGCTTCGTCATCGGTCACTGCCACGTATTCGGCACGTCCGCTGTCCTTCAGCCAGGCATGCTCGGGACCGACGCCGGGATAATCGAGGCCCGCGGAAATCGAGTGGGTTTCGATGATCTGGCCGTTGTCATCCTGCAGCAGATAGGTGCGGTTGCCATGCAGCACACCAGCGCGGCCCGCGCAAAGCGTGGCCGAGTGTTTGCCGGTTTCCAGGCCATGGCCTGCAGCCTCGACACCGATCAGGCGCACCGACTCATCCGGAATAAAGGCGTGGAAAATGCCGATCGCATTCGAACCGCCGCCGACACAGGCCAGCACCGCATCCGGCTGGCGCCCCGTCATCTCCGGCACCTGCTCACGCGCCTCGCGGCCGATCACCGACTGGAAATCGCGCACCATCATCGGGTACGGGTGCGGTCCGGCCACGGTGCCGATGATGTAGAAGGTATTCTCGACGTTGGTCACCCAGTCGCGCATCGCCTCGTTCAAGGCGTCCTTCAGCGTCTTCGAGCCGGATTCCACGGGCACCACGGTCGCGCCCAGCAGTTTCATGCGATAGACGTTCTGCGCCTGGCGCTTGACGTCTTCCGAGCCCATGTAGACCACGCATTCCATGCCGTAACGCGCGGCGATGGTTGCGGTGGCGACGCCATGCTGGCCAGCGCCGGTTTCAGCGATGACACGGGGCTTGCCGAGGTGACGCGCCAGCAGCGCCTGGCCAATGACGTTGTTGATCTTGTGCGCGCCGGTATGGTTCAGGTCTTCGCGCTTCAGATACACCTGCGCGCCGCCGAAATGCTCGGACCAGCGCCGTGCATGATAAACCGGGCTCGGCCGGCCGACATAATGCTTCAGTTCGTATTCGTATTCCGCAACAAACGCCGGATCATCCTTGTAGCGGGCGTAGGCCGCTTTCAGTTCATCCAGCGCGGAAATCAGCGTCTCTGAAACGAACACGCCCCCGTAGGGTCCGAAATGGCCCCTGGCATCCGGCAAGTCATATACCCGCATTGCGCACTCCAGTCATGAACGCTTCCATTTTCCGGACATCCTTGATGCCCTTTGCCGACTCCACGCCGCTCGACACGTCCACAGCCCAGGGCTGCACCTGCCGCACCGCCTGTTCCACGTTGTCAGGATTGAGTCCGCCCGACAGAACCACGGGCGCCGGCAAATCGCGCGGAATCAGCGACCAGTCAAACACGGTGCCGGTGCCGCCACGCGCGCCTTCGACCCAGGCATCCAGCAACAGGCCTTTGGCTGCACGAAATTCGTGTGCGTATTGTAACAAATCGGTCTCCGCCCTGACCCGCACTGCGCGCAGGTACGGCAGCGCAACACCGCCGCAGAATCCCGGCGTTTCGTCACCGTGGAACTGCAACAACTGCACGGGCGCCTCGTCCAGGACAGCGCGAACTTCCGCAGCACCCGCATTCACGAACAACCCTACCGGCACCACAAACGGCGGCAGCTCATCGATGATGATGCGCGCCTGCGCGGGAGTCACCGCCCGCGGGCTGCCGGCATAAAACACCAGGCCGATGGCATGTGCGCCCAGTCGCGCCGCCGCAAGGGCGTCCTCAACGCGGGTGATGCCGCAGATTTTGACGCGTACGCTCATATCACCCTCATTGGACCAAGACAGCATGGGCCAGCTGCGGCGCGCGCAGCCGCGGCGCCGGTAATGTCCAGCGGTTTTCGTATTCAACCCGCATCAGGTACAGGCCGGAAGCATCAAAAGTCGGCGCGGCCTGCGCACGATTCCGTCCCTGCAGCACTTCTGCCATCCAGGGCGGCGCATGTTTGCCCTTGCCGACATAGACCAGGCTGCCGACCAGGTTGCGCACCATGTGATGCAGGAAGGCATTGGCGCGAAATCCGAAAATCACATACGGCCCCGCCTGCTCGACGGTGACCTCATGCAAAGTCCTGACCGGCGACTGGGCCTGGCACTCGGCGGCGCGGAACGCGCTGAAATCATGTTCGCCGACCAGGCAGGCCGCAGCGGAACGCATCTCAGCGATGTCCAGCGGCAGATGAAACCAGCCGACCCGGCCATGATCGGCGGCGGGACGCACGGCGGTGTTGAGCAGCACGTAACGGTACACCCGCGCCCGTGCGGAAAAACGCGCATGAAAATCTTCCGCCACCGGCTGCGCCCAGGTCACCGCCATCGCCGATGGCAGCAGCGCGTTGACACCGCGCACCCAGGCGCTCAGCGGCCGCTCGACGGCGCAGTCAAAATGCACGACCTGGCCCAGCGCATGCACACCGGCATCAGTGCGGCCGGCACAGATGGTCGCGACCGGAACACCGGCGATCGTCGCCAGCGCCGTCTCCAGTCGATCCTGCACGGCACAGCCCGACGGCTGGGTCTGCCAGCCGCAGAAGCCGTTGCCGTCATATTCGATGCCGAGCGCCATTCTCACGGGACTGAGCCTCCGGTTTTGTCAGTCACAAGCCATCGCAGAAAAACAAACCGCGGCAGGAGCGCTGCCGCGGTTCATGATCACGCCGGGCAATGCGGCTAGCCGAGCGTACTGAGCAGTTTCTGCGCCTGGTCCTTTTGATCGCCGTCACCTTCCTTCAGCACTTCCTGCAGGATTTCACGGGCGCCATCGTTATCGCCCATTTCCTGGTAGGCCTTGGCCAGATCAAATTTCTGCTGAACGTCGTACCAGTGGCCATCCTTGCCTTCGGCAACTGCAGCCGTGGTCGCGGGATCATCCAGGTTGATGTTCAGATCGCCGACATCGATTTTGAAATCAAGCCCGGCATCTGCCGCCGGGGCAGCCGGCGCGGCCGGTGCCGCAGGTGCATCCACCGGCGGCAACTCAAAGTTGAAATCAATGCTGCTGGCCTCAGCCGGCGGCGCCACGGGCGCTTCGGCTACCGTGCCTGCATCCAGGTTGAAATCCGGCTCGGCAGGAGCGACGCCGGCATCAGCGGCTGCGGCCAACTCCTGCATACCGCCCATCTCCGTAGCCTGGCCGGCCGGATCCGCATCCAGTGCGATATCCGGCGCGCCGGCGGTATCACCGCCCAGATCAAAATCAAGATCAGTGCCAGTGGGGCTGTCATCGGCCATGGGAGCCGGCGCAGCATCCCTGCCGGCTTCGTACAGCGGATTGGCCGGATCCAGCACGTAGCCCAGTGCGGCGACCTTCATCCAGTTGTCGCCGGCACCGCCGGTCAGCCCGTACATCGAATCAGCCACTGCAGCGAACGCGGCGGCATCCTTGCGCGCCGCATACACTTCCGCCAGTTTCACCTGCACGTCTTCACGTGCCGGATCGCGGCTCATCGCCTCCTTCAGGATTTCCTCGGCCTGTCCGTCACGACCATAGGCGATATAAACCTCGGCTTCAGCCACCGGATCGACATCATCAGCAGCCGGCACGGCAGCCATCGCCGTCGTATCGGACATGTCAGCCGCGTCACCCACGGCGGCCGCACCCATGGTCGGCGCCACCGGCATCGGCTCATCATCATCCTGGGCGCGCGCACGACGACGGCGCAAGGCGGCAAAACCCACGCCACCGAGTACCACGGCCAGTGCTCCCCCGCCGATCAGCGGCAGGTTCTCCATCGCCATGTCCATCATGCTCGGTTCGGGCGGCGGAGGCGGTGGCGCAGCAAACTTGGGCTTGGGCTTCGGTTTCGGTGCCGGCTTCACTTCCTCAGCCGGCTTGTCGGTCGGTACTGCAGCAGCATCCTTCTTGGCTTCGTCCGTCGGGGCCGGAGCCGCATCGGGTTTGGCTTCCGCCTTGGCAGATTCTGCCGGTTTCGCGGGCTCAGCAGGTTTGGCCGCCTCAGCTTTCGCGGCTTCCGCCTGCTGCTGTGCAGCGGCCATACCCGGGCTCTTCAGTTCGGCCAGCTTCTGGCCGTTCTTGACGGTTTTCTCGAGTTGCGCGATGCGATCCTTGGCTTCCGCCAGTTCCTGCTTGCGCGCCACTTTTTCTTCCGCAACGGCCGCCTCGCGTGCCGCGCCGGTCAGCGGCTTGCCGCCCTTGCCCGGTTCACCCTTGGACAGCTTGACCACATCCTTGCCTTCGGCTGCAGCGGGATCGTCAACTTTCGCGGTAATGCGTCCGCGCGCCGTGGCGGCGCCCTCTGGCGCCTGGCCCGCGGCATCGGCCACCCGGCCGCTGTATGCGCGCCAGTCAGCGACTTGCGCACGATATTCTTTCATTGCTTCGCCCTGCGAAATGGCAGCAAGTTCCTGTGCATCGGGAATGCGCAGGATCCTGCCCGACTTCACCAGGTTCATGTTCTTTTTGATGAATGCATCGGGATTGCTGCGATACAGACCGACCAGCATCTGTTCCAGTGACACGCCCTGGGGTTTCAGGCTGGCGGCGATCTTGCCCAGCGTCTCGCCTTTGGCGATCGGGCCATACTCCTGTGCGCCAGCACTGGGAGCTGCAGGCGCGGAAGCCGCTTTCGGCGCCGGTGCAACGGGCGCCGCCACGATGGGCCGTGACTCCGGTACCGCTGCGGGAGCAGCGGGCGCCAGTTGCGCAGCCTGCTGGCCATAACCCGGCGGATCAAGCAGCACGGTGTATTCGCGCACCAGTTTGCCACCGGACCAGGACAGTTCAATCAACAGGTCGACAAACGGCTCATTCACCGGGCGGCCGCCGGTCACTTTGATGTACGACTGCCCGTTCGGACGTTTTTCAATACTGAGCTTGAGCCCGGTCATGCCGGCGTTGTACTGGAGATTGGCGCGCTGATAGTCATCCGGTGATGCGAGCCGGACGACCAGCGTGGACGCCTCGTCACCCCTGACGGCAACAAGGTCGATTTCTGCGCTCAGGGGCTGCCCGAGGCTCGATTGCACGTTAAGCCGCCCCAAGCCGGCCGCATGCGCGAACAACGGCGCGAGCAGCAGCAGTGCGACAGCCAGTGCTTTGCCAAGAGTAAATGTGCGCACGAACCGCTCCCGTATCATTTTTTTGTGGGACAAGAAAGTTAGCATCAATCAGTTAGGCATGCAAGCTAACAAAACCTC
>CAMBCD010000048.1 GCA_945863085.1 Bordetella parapertussis | reverse complement strand
GGCGCACCGGAAAGCAATAACTGCTTCGTGACCTGTTTCAGGTCGGCCATGGTGATGCCCTCGGCCGGCAGCGACAGCAGGCTGGAACCGCCCCCGGAGACCAGCACCAGCAGCAGATCCTGCGGCGTCAGTGTTTTGACTTTTTTGAGGATTTCCGCAGCAGCCTGCTCGCCAGCAGTGTCCGGCACCGGATGTCCGGCTTCGATCACGGTGATGCGGTTGGTCAGCAGGCCGTGCTGGTAACGCGTGATCACCAAGCCGTCCAGCGGCGCTGTAGCGGGCCATTGCTGCTCCACCGCCAAGGCCATCGCTGCCGCGGCTTTGCCCGCGCCCACGACCAGCGTGCGGCCCTTGGGCGGCACGGGCAGGTGGCCGGGCACGATGCGCAGCGGGTCGGCCGCAGCCAGGGCCGCGGCAAAGCTGCCATCCAGCAATGCCCGCGCGCGCTCCGGGGTCATGCCAGCACGGTCTTCAGGTGGGCGCCGGTGTGGCTGGACGGGTGCGCCGCGATGGTTTCCGGCGGACCTTCGGCGAGTATGCGGCCGCCGCCGTCTCCGCCTTCGGGACCGAGATCGATGACCCAGTCGGCGGTTTTGATGACATCGAGATTGTGTTCAATGACGACGATGGTGTTGCCGTGGTCGCGCAGCCGGTGCAACACGTGCAGCAGCAGGTCGATGTCATGGAAATGCAGCCCCGTCGTCGGTTCGTCGAGGATGTACAGCGTGCGCCCGGTGTCGCGTTTGGACAGTTCCAGCGCGAGTTTGACGCGTTGCGCCTCACCGCCCGACAGCGTCGTCGCGCTCTGGCCCAGCGTGATGTAACCGAGACCGACGTCCATCATGGTCTGCAGCTTGCGCGCGATCGCCGGCACCGGGCTGAAAAATTCAACCGCCTGTTCCACCGTCATCGCCAGCACTTCATTGACCGTGCGGCCCTTGTAACGGATGTCCAGGGTTTCCCGGTTGTAACGTTTGCCGTGACAGACATCACAGGGTACATAAATGTCCGGCAGGAAATGCATCTCGACCTTCAGCACGCCGTCGCCCTGGCAGGATTCGCAACGACCGCCTTTGACGTTGAAGGAAAAACGTCCGGCGCCATAACCGCGGGCGCGCGCTTCCGGCACGCCGGCGAACAGCTCGCGGATGGGCGTGAACAGTCCGGTGTAGGTTGCCGGATTGGAGCGTGGTGTGCGGCCGATCGGACTCTGGTCGACATTGACCACTTTGTCGAAAAACTCGGTACCCTCGATGGCAGTGCAGGGTGCCGGCTCGAGGTTGCTGCCGTAGAGATCGCGGGCCACGGCCTGGTACAGCGTGTCGTTCACCAATGTTGATTTTCCGGAACCCGAAACGCCGGTGACGCAGGTGAACAGTCCGACGGGAATGCCGACAGTGACGTCCTTCAGGTTGTTGCCGGTGGCGCCACTGATCACCAGCCGCCTTTTCGGATTGACCTTGTGGCGCAATGCCGGCACATCGATGCGGCGGCGCCCCGACAGGTATTGGCCGGTCAGCGAGTCGGCGTGCGCGACAATTTCAGCCGGTGTCCCCTGCGCGATGACGCTGCCGCCGTGTTCTCCCGCGCCCAGGCCCATGTCGATCACATGGTCGGCGCTCATGATGGCGTCCTGATCGTGTTCGACGACGATCACCGAATTGCCGATGTCACGCAGGCGTTTCAGCATGCCGAGCAGCCGGGTGTTGTCACGCTGATGGAGGCCGATCGATGGTTCGTCGAGCACATACATCACGCCGGTCAGGCCGGACCCGATCTGGCTGGCGAGGCGGATGCGCTGGGACTCGCCGCCGGACAGTGTGTCGGCAGGGCGGTCCAGTGACAGGTAATCAAGGCCGACATCGACCAGGAAACGCAGGCGGTTGCGAATCTCGCCGGCAATTTTGTCGGCGATGGCCTGTTTTGCCCCGGTCAGCGCCAGTTCCTCGAAGAAGCGCATCGCGTTGCCCAGCTGCAGCGCAGAGAGGGCATAGATCGGTTGCCCCGCGACTAGCACGTGCCGTGCTTCGGGCCGCAACCGCGTGCCTTCGCAGTCGGGACAGGTCTGAGTGTTCAGGTATTTCGACAGCTCTTCCTTCACCACCGGTGAATCAGTTTCGCGGTGGCGGCGTTCGAGATTGGGAATCACGCCTTCGAAGGCGTGTTCCTTGACGTAGGACTTGCCGCGTTCCCCGGCATAGGTGAACTTGATCTGCGTCTTGCCGGAACCGTTGAGTACCGCATCGCGCGCGGTTTCAGACAGTTCGCCGAACGGCGCCTCGACGTCAAAACCGTAGTGCGCTGCCAAGTCCTGCAGCATCTGGAAATAAAACTGGTTGCGGCGGTCCCAGCCCTTGATCGCGCCGGAGGCGAGGGACATCTCGGGAAATGAGGCGATGCGCTTCGGATCAAAAAAGGTGATGGCACCCAGTCCGTCGCAGCGCGGGCATGCGCCGGCGGGATTGTTGAACGAAAACAGCCGCGGTTCCATTTCGGGTGAGGCCTGGCCGCATGTCGGGCAGGCGAGGCGCGCTGAAAACACCAGTTCCTGTCCGCTGTCCATGTCTGCGGCGATGGCGCGGCCGTTGCCGTGGCGCAGCGCTGTTTCGAATGATTCTGCCAGGCGCTGCCGTATGTCGTCGCGCACCTTGATGCGGTCCACCACCACGTCGATCGTATGTTTGGAATTCTTTTTCAGCGCCGGCAGCGCATCGATGTCGTGGATTTTTCCGTCGATGCGCACGCGGACGAAGCCCTGAGCGCGCAGTTCATCGACCAGGCTGTTCTGTTCACCCTTGCGGTCGCTGACCACCGGCGCGAGGATCATCAGCTTGGTGTCTTCCGGCAGATGCAGCACATGGTCGACCATTTGTGCGACCGATTGCGCAGCGAGCAGCGTGCCATGTTCCGGGCAATGTGGCTCACCGATCCGCGCGTAGAGCAGGCGCAGGTAATCGTGGATTTCGGTGACGGTGCCGACGGTCGAGCGTGGATTGTGACTGGAGGCCTTCTGCTCGATGGCGATCGCCGGTGACAGTCCTTCGATCAGGTCAACGTCGGGTTTCTCCATCAACTGCAGGAATTGCCGTGCATAGGCCGACAGCGATTCGACATACCGGCGCTGGCCTTCCGCATACAGCGTGTCAAAGGCCAGAGATGATTTGCCGGAGCCGGACAGTCCGGTAATCACCACCAGGCTGTTGCGCGGCAGGTCGAGGCTGATGTTTTTCAGATTGTGCGTGCGGGCACCGCGCACTCGGATCTGCGCGGTACCGACGGGGGGCGCCGGCACATCGGAGGCCTGCGGCGCCGTTTTGGTGACCGGTGTGGAGACAACAGGCAGCGAGACCAGTTTTGGTGGTGAGGAGCGCACAGTCATCAGGGGACCTGGAGAGTACAAAAGTGAACCTGCTAATATACGCCCATACGCTGTTCTGCCCAACTGCTGCACCCAGGTTTTTCGCCGGCCCCCCTCATTTCATGTCGTCCAGCAACAAAATGACCCCGCTTGAGCTGCGGGCGAGCATCGGATTGTCCGGAATTTTCGGACTGCGCCTGCTCGGCATGTTCGTGATCCTGCCGGTGTTCGCCATTTATGCCGAACGCCTGCCCGGCGGCAGCGACCTGACACTGGTCGGCATTGCCATCGGCGCCTACGGCCTGACCCAGGCCATTCTGCAGATACCCTTCGGCTGGTGGTCGGACCGCATCGGACGCAAACCCGTGGTTTATATCGGACTGGTGATTTTTGCCATCGGCAGTTTTATCGCAGCGCTGGCGCCGAACATTTATATCGTCATCCTCGGCCGCATCCTGCAGGGCGCCGGTGCGATTTCAGCGGCGGTGATTGCGATGACTGCCGATCTGACCCGGGAGAGCCAGCGTGCCAAGGCCATGGCGATGATCGGCTCCACCATCGGCGCATCGTTCGCATTGTCGCTGATCGCGAGTCCCTGGCTGGATCGCGTGATCGGTGTCCCGGGAATTTTTGCGCTGACCGGCGTGCTGGCGCTGGCGGGCATGGTCTTACTGTGGCGCTTCATTCCTGACGCACCGGAGGCGCCGCCGGCGCCGGGCCGCGGACTGAAGGATTTCTGGAACGTGCTGCTCGATCCGCAACTGGCGCGGCTGAACTGGGGCATTTTTGCGCTGCACGCGGTGCTGATGGCGCTGTTCATCGTGCTGCCGTTCAGCCTGCGCGATGCCGGTCTCCCGGTCGCCGAGCACTGGAAGGTTTATCTGCCGGTGATGTTAGGCTCCTTCGTGCTGATGCTGCCGCCGATCATGCAGGCCGGCAAACCGGAGTTGCTGCGGCGCTGGTTCATCATCGCGGTGGCGCTGCTGCTGGCGGGGCATCTCGCGCTTCCCTGGCTCAGCGGAAACCTGTGGTTGTTGTCCTTGTTTTTGCTGGTGTTTTTTGTGCCGTTTAATGTGCTGGAAGCGATGCTGCCGACGCTGACCACGCGCCTTGCGCCGGCGCATGCCAAGGGCACGGCCATCGGCCTCTACAGCACCATCCAGTTTTTTGGCACCTTTATCGGCGCGGCCGCGGGCGGGGTTCTCTACAAGTATTGGGGGGCCGCCGGGGTGGTTGTGCTCGATGCTGTGTTGCTGGCGATCTGGCTTATACTCGCCTTCGGCATGCGTGTGCCGCCCATTGTGGCCCGCACGTAAACCCTTCGGCGCCGGGCACGTTGATAGGCATAGTCCGGCGTTATTCAGCACTGAATATCAAAAGGAAAAACTGACATGGCATCAGTTAACAAGGTAATTCTGATCGGCAATCTCGGCAAAGACCCGGAGACGCGTTACCTGCCCAGTGGCGAGGCGGTGACCAACATCACTCTGGCGACCACCGAGTCATGGAAAGACAAAAAAAGCGGTGACAAGCAGGAACATACCGAGTGGCACCGTATTTCTTTTTTCGGGCGACTTGCCGAAGTCGCGGGCGAGTACCTGAAAAAAGGTTCCCCGTGTTACGTCGAAGGCCGGATACGCACCCGCAAATGGCAGGACAAGGAAGGACAGGACCGTTATACGACCGAGGTCGTTGCTGACCGCATGCAGTTGCTCGGCGGGCGTGGCGGCAGCGAAGGTGGCGGCAGCAGCATGCGCGAACCCGCGGCTGCAGCGGCGGGTGGTGGTGGCAAGGCGCCGGCAAAGAAAAGCGGCGGCAGCTTTGACGATATGGATGACGACATTCCATTCGAGCCGGAAGGGGTGCGCCGCTCAGCGGCTCGCGTGCGCAACCAGGCAGGCCACCGCAGCCGACGCAATGCGGCTGTTCGCAGAGTCGGCGCGACTGGTAAGAATGACCGGTACTTTTGCGCCGATCACTACCCCTGCGGCAATCGCGCCGCTGAGGTAGACCAGCGACTTGTATAGAATATTTCCCGCTTCCAGTCCTGGCACGACCAGGATATCGACGACGCCGCTGACCGGCGATTCGATGCCCTTGATGCGTGCCGCAGCAGCGGAGATTGCATTGTCGAAGGCCAGTGGGCCGTCAACAATGCCGCCGGTAATTTCACCCGTCTGCACCATGTCGCGCAATGCCGCAGCATGCAGGCTCGAGGGAATCGCTGAGTTGACCGTTTCCACCGCAGAGAGTACCGCAACGTGCGGCAATGCAATGCCCAATGCATGCGCGACATGGATCGCATTCTGCGTGATGTGGCGTTTGGCTTCGAGGTTGGGCGCGATGTTTACCGCCGCATCGGTGATCAGCAACAGGCGGTCATGCGTCGGCGCATCCATCACGAACACATGGCTGACCCTGCTGTCGGTGCGCAGCCCCGCGTCACGCGCCACTACCACACCCATCAATTCGTCGGTATGCAGGCTGCCCTTCATCAGCAGCAGCACCTGCCCATCGCGGGCCAGTGTTGCGGCATGGCGGGCGCTGGCTTCCGCTGTGGCCAAGTCGTGTATCACGCAGCCGGTGATATCCAGTTGCTGCTCGTTGGCAATTTGTTCGATCCGTGGGCGCGGCCCGACCAGTATTGGCGCGATCAGTCCGGCCGTGGCTGCTTCCAGGGCGCCGGACAGCGCCGGGCCGCTGCAGGGATAGACAACCGCCGTAGGTGCCGGTCCGCGGGCGCAGGCGCGCTCAACCAGGTTGTGACTGCGGGGCGCCGTAGTTTTCATGGCAGTTTCATAATGTCTTTACGCGCTGTTTTTTCTGTGAATGCTGGGCCATTCTTGGTATGTACGACAAGCCATTGATTATAGGAGAATCTGCGCTCTGAGGCTGATGCCCGCTTCCTTGGCGCGGGACCGATGCACCCGGGACGGGCAGTTGCAGGGGTCTTGATAATTGCCGGAAGGCACCCGGGTTTTCGCCGGAAGTGTCCGTAACCTTCTAAGGTATAATGCTTTTTCCGATTTTTGAGGTGCGCCATGCCAATTTACGAGTACAAATGCGGGGCGTGCGGTTTCCAGAAGGAATTCCTGCAACGCATCAGCGACCAGCCGCTGACCAATTGTCCGGAGTGCGGCAAAGAATCTTTGATCAAAATGGTGACTGCAGCCGGTTTCCAGTTGAAGGGCAGCGGCTGGTACGCGACGGATTTCAAGGACAAGGGCAGCAAGCCGAAGGCGGATGCAGCCAAATCCGCAGACGCGCCGAAGAAAGATGAAGCCAAGACCGAAACCAAGTCCGAGTCCAAGGCCGGGGTCAGTCCTGTCTGAGTGATCCCTGCGGCCCGCCTGACGCGGCATCTGCGCGTTGCTGGGGCTGAGTTGCGCTGACCGCCATTTGCCGTTCCCGCCGCGCGCAACCCACGACGAAATCCATGTTCAAGAAAACCTCCATCAAGAGTTATTTAATCACCGGCCTGCTGGTCTGGGTGCCGCTGGTGATCACGCTGTGGGTTCTCAACCTGCTGGTGAGTATCATGGATCAGTCGCTGCAGTTGATGCCGCAGGCGCTGCTTACCGAAAACTGGCTGGGGATGCATGTGCCGGGGCTGGGCGTGATCCTGACCGTGCTGATCGTGTTTTTCACCGGTGTGCTCGCAGCCAACATCCTCGGGCAGCGGCTGGTGCAGTTCTGGGAAGGTCTGCTGGCGCGGATTCCCATCGTCAATACCATTTATCACAGCGTCAAGCAGGTCAGCGATACCTTGTTCTCCGGTACCGGGCACGCGTTCCGCAAGGTGTTGCTGGTGCGTTATCCGCATCCCGAGGCATGGTCGCTGGCGTTCCAGACCAATGTGCCGGTGGAAATCGTGGCTCGTTTGCCGGAGGAGCATGTCGCGGTGTTCATTCCGACGACACCGAGTCCGGTCAACGGGTTTTATTTTTATGTACGACGCGCGGATGTCATTGAAATCGACATGTCGGTCGATGCCGCGTTCAAATACATCGTATCCATGGGTGTGGTGGCGCCGGCGAATGGCGGGAACATCGTGTTGCCGGTGGCAGAACAACGAATTATTAAATAACCATTTAAAATCAAATTCTTATGAACATGCGCAGTCATTATTGCGGGTTGGTCGACCGTAAACTCCTCGGCCAGACCGTCAGCCTCTGCGGCTGGGTGCACCGCCGACGTGATCACGGCGGGGTCATTTTCATCGACCTGCGCGATCGCGAAGGCCTGGTACAGATCGTCTGTGATCCGGATCGTGCGGAAACTTTCGCCACTGCCAACGGCCTGCGCAATGAATTCGTGGTGCGCGTTGAAGGCCGCGTACGCGAACGCCCGGCAGGCACCACGAATGCCAACCTGGTCAGTGGCGAAATCGAAGTGCTGGCGACCGGCCTGGAAATATTGAATGCGTCACAGACGCCCCCGTTCATGATGGACGACGAACAGTTGTCGGAAAACGTGCGCCTGCAGTACCGCTTCCTCGACCTGCGCCGGCCGCAGATGCAGAACAACCTGCGGCTGCGCCATCGCGCCGCACGCGCGGTGCGCAACTATCTCGACAGCAACGGTTTCATCGATATCGAAACGCCGATGCTCTACAAATCGACACCGGAAGGCGCACGCGAATTCCTGGTGCCATCGCGCATGCACGACGGCCAGTTCTACGCGCTGCCGCAGTCGCCGCAGCTGTTCAAACAGCTGCTGATGGTGGCGGGTTACGACCGCTACTACCAGATCGTCAAATGTTTCCGCGATGAAGATTTGCGCGCCGACCGCCAGCCTGAATTCACCCAGATCGACATCGAGACTTCCTTCCTCGGTGAGCGTGAAATCCAGGACCTGATGGAAGGCCTGATCCGCGATCTGTTCAAGAATGTGCTCAACGTCGACCTCGGCACATTCCCGCGCCTGACTTACGCCGAAGCGATGGCGCGTTATGGTTCGGACAAACCCGATTTGCGTGTGAAGCTGGAGTTGACCGACCTCAGTGATCTGATGACGCAGGTCGATTTCAAGGTGTTCAAGCAGGCGATTGCGCTGAAGGATGGCAAGGTCGTTGCGCTGCGCGTACCCGGTGGCGCGGCGCTGACGCGCAAGGAAATCGACGACTACACCGCGTTTGTCGCGATTTACGGCGCCAAGGGGCTGGCCTATATCAAGGTCAACGATGCGACCCAGCTGAACGAGCAGGGTCTGCAATCGCCGATCGTCAAGTTCCTGCCGCCGCCGGTGCTGGCGGAAATCCTCAAGCGCAGCAATGCCGCCAATGGAGATCTGATTTTTTTCGGCGCCGACCGCATGAAAGTGGTTTACGACGCGCTGGGCGCACTGCGGGTGAAAGTGGGCCATGAAAAAGGCCATGCCGAAGCCGGCTGGCGGCCGTGCTGGATTGTCGATTTCCCGGCGTTTGATTACGACGAGGAAGCACAGCGCTGGAACGCGGCACACCATCCGTTCACGGCACCCAAGGACGAACATGTTGCTCTGCTGACCACCGATCCGGGCAAGGTGCTGGCCAAGGCCTACGACGTGGCGCTGAACGGCTGGGAAATCGGTGGCGGTTCGGTGCGTATCCATCGCGCCGAGGTGCAGTCGCAGGTGTTCGCGGCTCTGGGCATCTCGCCCGAAGACGCGCGTGCCAAGTTCGGTTTCCTGCTCGATGCACTGGGCTACGGCGCACCGCCGCATGGCGGCATTGCCTTCGGCCTGGACCGCATCGTCACGCTGATGACCGGCGCCGAATCGATCCGCGAAGTGATAGCCTTCCCGAAAACGCAGCGCGGCCAGGACCTGATGGTCGATGCGCCGAGCCCGGTCACCGAGAAGCAGTTGCGCGAACTGCACATCCGCCTGCGCAACCTCGACCCGGCCGCATAACGGTCGCGGCCTGACGGAGCGGTTCCGGATGCGGACGGTGTGGCGCGGGACGCTGTGGCAGCAACTCTTGTGGTTCATCGTGGCATTTGCGTTTTCCGCGCTGGCCGTGGCGCGCGGGGTTGCCCCGCAAGGGCGGCCACAAGAACAGACGCAGGTTCAGGAAAATAAGCAGCAAATCCGTGTTGCCGAACTGCCGCAGGAAGCCCGCGAGACACTGCAATTGATCGGGCGCGGCGGGCCCTATCCCCATGAGCGGGACGGCGTCACCTTCGGCAATTACGAAAAACTGCTGCCTGCGGCGCCACGCGGCCATTATCGCGAGTACACGGTGATGACACCCGGAGTCCGGCATCGCGGTGCACGGCGCATCGTCGTCGGTTGCGAGCGCCAGCGCGCGGCTTCATTTCCACTGCCACCTTCTTCCGGCGCGCTGCGGCTCGTGCAATGTCGTGATGGCGGGGAGTTTTATTACACTGCGGATCATTACCGCACATTCAGGCGCATCGTTGAATGAAGACCACCGGATTTTCCGCGGCGCTCTCTGTGAAGGCCAACGGCGTGTACCGCGCGCCGGCGGAGGTGGCGTTATTGCAGACCATCGTGCGGCGTGCGGGCCTGCGCTGGGTCGTGGTTGACCTGCGGCGGGCGCGCGGCAAACACGCACTGCTCAGTGCCTGCGCACGCGGTTTCGTTTTCCCCGCCAGCTTTGGCGGCAACTGGGATGCGCTGGCTGACTGTCTTCAGGATCTGTCGTGGCTGGAGGGACCGGGCACGGTGGCACTGCTGCGCGGCGCTGCGGATTTTGCCGTGGCGGCCCCTGACGAACATGCGATGCTGCTGGAAATTCTTGCCGCCAGTGCCGAATACTGGCAGCCGCGCGGGCGCGTGTTCATCGTGGTCAGTGAAGGCGGGGCCGGACTGCCGGCCCTGGTCACTGCATAGGGCCGGACGATGAATTACAAGATTCCGGTATCTGTGCTGGTGCTGGTGCACACCGCGGATCTGCAGGTGCTGCTGCTGGAGCGCGCCGATCGTCCGGGGTTCTGGCAGTCGGTCACCGGAAGCCAGGATGCCGGCGAAACGCTGCTACAGACCGCGCAGCGCGAACTGGCCGAAGAAACCGGCATCGTCGCAGAAGCCGCGGCGCTGACCGACTGGCAGCGCGAGAACCGTTATGAAATTTACACGCACTGGCGCGGCCGGTACGCGCCGGGGGTTACCCACAATACGGAACACGTATTCAGCCTGAAATTACCCGCCGTCCAGGACATCGTGCTCGCCCCGCGCGAACATCTGGACTACCGATGGTTGCCATGGCGCGAGGCGGCGGACTGCGTTTTCTCATGGAGCAACGCCGAAGCCATTCGCGAATTGCCGCAACGGATGCGGCAGTGCACATAAACCTTACGCTTTGGCGGACGTTTCTCGGGAATTCATGGGTGGTTTTTCTGTCAAAATCCTGTAATAGTAGAAACTTTCCCCGTAGCGGGTTCATCTGGGAAACACGGGTTGGGTACAGGAGAAGGATCAGACGATGGAAGTGAAGACGATAACCTTTGATGGTTTCAAGCCGCTGGCCGATGAGGCGTGCCAGGCACGCATCGTGGCCGCACGGCAGAAACTTGGTGAGCGCGTCGTATTGCTCGGCCACCACTACCAGCGGGCGGATGTCTACAAACATGCCGACCTGACCGGTGACTCGCTGCAGCTCTCGAAGCTGGCCTCCGCCACGGATTCCGAATACATCGTGTTCTGTGGCGTGCACTTCATGGCCGAAGTCGCGGACATCCTGTCGCGTGCTTCGCAGAAAGTGATCCTGCCCGACTTGAGCGCCGGCTGTTCGATGGCGGACATGGCGAGCCTGCCCAAGGTCGAGCGCGCCTGGCGTGAAATCGCGGAAGTGCTGGATCCCGACGAACATGTCACGCCGATCACCTACATCAATTCCGCCGCCGACCTCAAAGCCTTCTGCGGTGAACACGGCGGCATCGTCTGCACTTCGTCCAATGCAAAGCAGATTCTCAGCTGGGCCTTTGGCCGTCGCGAGAAAGTACTGTTTTTCCCCGACCAGCATCTTGGCCGATGGACCGGTTACCTGATGGACATCCCGCTGTCGGAAATGCTGGTGTGGGATCCTGATGAACCGATGGGCGGCCTGACGCCGCAGCAGATCAAGATGGCGAAGGTGCTGCTGTGGAAGGGCCATTGCTCCGTGCACCAGATGTTCCAGGCCCAGCACATCCTGCGCTGGCGCCAGCAGCATCCGGGCGGCGCCGTGATCAGCCATCCCGAGTGCAACTTCGAAGTGTGCAAACTCTCTGATTACGTCGGTTCCACCGACTACATCATCAAGACCATCGCCGCGAGCCCGCCCGGGTCGCGCTGGCTGGTGGGCACCGAACTGAACCTGGTCAACCGCATTGCGGAAGAATTCGGTCCGCAGGGAAAATCGGTGCAGTTCATGGCGCCTACCGTGTGCATGTGTTCGACCATGCAGCGCATTGATCCGCAGCACCTGGCCTGGGCGCTGGAGAACCTGGTGGATGGCAAGGTGGTGAACCAGATCAAGGTGCCGGCGTACGAGGCGGAACTGGCGCGTATCGCGTTGGACCGCATGCTTGCCATCTCCTGACGCTGCTGCGGCGCGCACGCCGCTGCAGCTGAGCGTCGCGACCTACAACATTCACAAGGGTTTTTCGGTCACGCCGCTGTTTGCGCGACGGCCGACGCTGCATGCGCTGCGCGAGCAATTGCGCCTTTTGAATACCGATCTGGTGTTCCTGCAGGAAGTCGTGGGTGAACACACGGGGCATGCGGCCCGTCATCTCGACTGGCCGGTGCAGTCCCAATACGAGTTTCTTGCCGACAGCCTGTGGCAGAGCCATGCCTACGGCAAAAATGCGGTTTACGACGCCGGGCATCACGGCAACGCAGTGCTGTCACGTTACCCGATCACA
>CAMBCD010000047.1 GCA_945863085.1 Bordetella parapertussis | reverse complement strand
GTGTGATGTCGGGCATGCTTATCTGCGGTGTCGATGAAGCTGGGCGCGGGCCGCTGGCCGGACCGGTATTTGCCGCCGCGGTGATTCTCGACGATCCGCCGCGGATCAAAGGTCTGGCAGACTCCAAAAAACTCACGGCAAAACGGCGCGATGCATTGTTTGAGGAAATCAAGCAGCATGCCGTCGCCTGGGCCGTGGCCAGCGCCAGCGTCGAAGAGATCGACGAGATCAATATCCTGCAGGCCAGCCTGCTTGCGATGCAGCGCGCGGTGCTGGCACTGACCCCGCAGCCGGCAGCCATCCTGGTCGATGGCCTGCATCTGCCCAGGGTTGCGATGCCGGCGCGCGCCATCGTGCAGGGAGATGCCACGGTGCCGGCGATTTCCGCAGCATCGATACTGGCCAAGGTGGCGCGCGATGCCCTGATGCTGGAATTGCATGCGGCCTATCCCGATTACGGTTTTGACCGGCACAAGGGTTACGGCACGGCGGTGCATATGGCGGCGCTGCAGCGCCTGGGGCCGACGCCGGCGCACCGGCGCAGTTTCGCCCCGGTGCGCGCCCTTATAAAATAATTAATAAAATCAATAACTTATGATGTGTCTCATTCCAATCCGGCCAGCAGCATCCTGAGCCCGCGCTTTTCCTGGGCGATACTGATCAGCTTGCGGCGTTCGGCACACTGTGCGCGCAGTAGCGCGAGGAATTCCGCTTTTGTTTCGATTCTGTGCATCAGTTTTGCCAGCGCGCGCGCATCACTGACCGGGTAATAACCGCGATAAGCGCGGCCGAGCATGCCGACATTGCCGGAAATGTTTGAGGCGATCACCGGCACCCGTGCCATCAATGCTTCGCTGATGACATTGGCTCCCCCTTCCATCCTTGAGCTGAGCAGCATCGCGCGGGCGCGTGCCAGCGTGGCCAGCGCCTGCGGCCGTGCCAGCTCGCCCAGCCAGACATAACGCGGTTCGCGTTTCATCCAGCGCCTGGCTTCGGCGGCGAGCGCCGGTTCACGCGCACCACCGATATGTGTGAGGCGGATGCGGCTGTCGGCGGGCAGATATTGCAGTGCTGCCGCGCCGCAGAAGGGATCTTTTTCCTCGCGCAGGTGCCCGCTGATGACGATTTCAAAGCAGGACTTGAGCGGGGGCTGGCGGGGAATGGTTTCGCAGGATTGGTAAATCACCCGGGTCTTGCGGCGCAGGCGCAGCGCGAGTTCACGCAAGCCCATGTCCTGCAACACCACCATGCGCGTCGCCAGTTCCAGCGATTCCTGGGCATTGGCATCGCTGTGGATGTCGCGGTACAGGTCGGTGCCGGTCAGCGCAAGCAGCAGCGGGCGTTCGGGATAATGTTCGGCAAAACGCACGATCGAGTCGTGGCTGCGTCGCGCGTGCAGGGCCAGCAGCAGGTCGGCGCTGCGGCCGTTCCAGCGCTGCTGCACGCTGACCTGGTGCCCCAGCGCGCGCAGCAACTGCGCCCAGCGCACGGCGGTGTTGCGATTGCCGTAACGCGAAGTTGCGGCGGCGGGGGTGATCAGCGCAATTTTCATCAGCAGGATTATCCGGATACACTTCGGGGCCAATATAACAAACCCGCCCGCCTGATGAATGTTATTGAACAAGGTGTCGTTCCCGCATTGAGCGCCATGCTCGATGCTGCGCGCACGCGCACATTGGAGCTCATCGACGGCCTCGCGGGCGAGCAGTGGCTGGGGCCCAGGCTGGAGATCGTCAATCCGCCGTTGTGGGAGCTCGGTCACCTCGGCTGGTTCCAGGAATACTGGTGCCTGCGCCGCAGGCAGGATGGCAGGGTGTCAGCGAGCCTGATGCCGGGGGCGGATGCGCTCTACGATTCGGCAAAGGTGGCGCATCGCCTGCGCTGGGACCTGCCGCTGCCGGAGGTCGCGGCCACATTGCGCTATCTGGCCGATGTCCGCGCCGCAGTGGACGAACGCCTGATGCGCGATGCCGGCGATCCGGCCCTGCAGTATTTTGCGCAACTCTGCGCCTTGCATGAAGAGATGCATGCCGAGGCTTTGACTTATACGCGGCAGACGCTGGCCTATCCGGAGCCCCCCCGGCCGACGCGTACCATCGCTGGCGGTTCCTGTCCGGGTGAGGTGGAGATTCCCGGCGGGCCTTTTCACCTGGGTGCGGCGGATGACGGCGATTTTGTCTTCGACAACGAAAAATGGTCGCATGCGGTCGATGTGCGGCCGTTCCGCATGGCGCGTGCGCCGGTGACCAATGCGCAGTTTGCCGAATTCGTTGATGCCGGGGGGTATCGCGAACAACGCTGGTGGGATCATGAGGGCTGGGAATGGCGTACCCGCGAAACCGCGACCGCGCCCCTGTACTGGCGGCGCGAAGGTGGCGCCTGGCGACGGCGTTATTTTGACCGTGAAGAAAGGCTTGCGGATGACGAACCGGTGATTCACGTCAACTGGCATGAGGCCGCCGCGTGGTGTCGCTGGGCCGGCCGGCGTCTGCCGACCGAGGCGGAATGGGAGTTTGCTGCGGCGACTGTCCCAAGCATGCCCGGTATTAAACGCCGTTATCCCTGGGGGGATGCCGCGCCTGCAGCGGAAACCGCAAATCTGTACGGAACTGCCGGTTGTTGTGTGCCGGTCGGTGCCTGTGCCGCCGGCGACAGTGCCTGGGGCCTGCGCCAGATGATCGGCAATGTCTGGGAGTGGACGGCCGACTGGTTCCAGCCGTACCCGGGTTTTGTGCGGGATCCCTATGCCGAATATTCCGAACCCTGGTTCGGCAGCCACAAAGTGCTGCGCGGCGGCTGTCATGCCACCAGTGCCGGGCTGATCCGTAATACCTGGCGCAATTTCTACATGCCGGACCGGCGTGATGTGTTTGCCGGATTCCGCACTTGTGCCTTATAGAAGCTCTCCAATGAAAACCATTACCTCTGCCGACAACCCGCGCTTCCGCACACTGCTGAAGCTGGCACATTCATCGCGCGAGCGCCGTGATGCAGGACTGTCGCTGCTGGACGGCATACACCTGGTGGCGGCTTACGCGGAGCATGTGGGCGTGCCAAACGAGATTGTGTTGAGCCATGGCGGTGCGGAGAACCTTGAAGTGGTACAGCTGCTGGCCAGACTGAAGGTCGACAACGCACTGCTGCTGTCCGATGCCTTGTTCCGTCAGTTGTCTTCGGTGGCCACACCCACCGGCATCATCGCCGTGGTGCCGACGCCGCGGGTTGCGGCAGCGCAGGTGCTCCAGGGTGCCAGTGTGTGGCTCGAAGACATCCAGGATCCGGGCAACGTCGGCTCGATCCTGCGTTCAGCGGCGGCGGCGGGCATTGCCACCGTTTGCTTGTCGCGGCATTCGGTACATGCCTGGTCACCGCGGGTGCTGCGCGCCGGCATGGGCGCGCATTTTGCGCTGCATGTGATCGAAGCTGTGGATCTGGCAGTGCTGGCCCGGGGTTATGCCGGGCGCATCATTGCCACCGGCATGGGGCAGGGCAAGGCGGTGTTTGACGCGGATCTGACCGGAGACGTGGCGCTGCTGTTCGGCAACGAAGGTGCGGGCCTGTCACCGGCGCTAGCCGCGCTGGCGCATGAAACCGTGCATATCCCGATGCCGGGTCGTGCGGAATCGCTGAATGTCGGTGCCGCGGCTGCAGTGTGCCTGTTCGAACGCGTACGGCAGACGGGTTGTTGAAAACTGCACAAAAAATAATGACTAAAACATGCCTCTGACGAGGCTGGCATGTTTTAGTCAATACTAACGCTCAGTAAATCCGCCGCTCGAGCTTTGCTTCCTGCAGGATGGTGGTCGCCAGTTCCTCGACCGATTTGCTGGTGGCATCGAGGTAGGGGATGCCTTCCTGGCGCATCAGCGCTTCGGCTTCGCGCACTTCAAATTCGCAATTGGTCAGCGTGGCGTACTTGCTGCCGGGGCGGCGTTCGTTGCGGATCTGCTGCAGGCGGGAGGGGCGGATGGTCAGTCCGTACAGCCGGCCGCGCAGGGATTTGATCTGTGCCGGCAGCTGCATGGTGCTGAAATCCTCCGGTATCAGCGGATAGTTGGCAGCGCGGATGCCGAATTGCATGGCCAGGTACAGGCAGGTTGGTGTTTTACCGCAACGTGAAACCCCGACCAGAATGATGTCAGCCTCGGTCAGTTCGCGCTTGGACACGCCGTCATCGTGCGACAGCGCGTAGTTCACCGCCTCGATCCGGTGGTGGTAGTTCACGAAGTCATCAGTACTGTGGGAGCGGCCGATGGCATGGGAGGCCTTGACGCCCAGTTCCCGCTCCAGCGGAGCAATAAAAATCTCAAAGGAATCAAGGAACAAGGCCTTCGCGGTGGCCACGATGCCGGCAATCTCGGTATTCACCAGCGTGCTGATGACAATAGGCCGGACACCATCCGCGGTGCCGGTATCGTTGATTTGCCGGACAAATGCCCGGGCTTTATCCGCGGAATCAACGAATGGCACCGTGATTTCCTTGAGGCGGACGCCGTCGAACTGGGTCAGCAGGCTGTGGCCGAGCATTTCCGCGGTGATGCCGGTGCGATCGGATACAAAAAAAGCGGTGCGGGAGGAGTTCATGCTCGGAACCTGAGTGGGGATTCGGTAAAATATCGTCTTTTGACGCGGCTTACAATCAAGCGCCTTACATTCAAGGGAATCGGCATGAGCGGCAAGGAACTGGTGATTGATCTCGGCGCGCTGCGCATGGATGATGTGGGACGCGTCGGCGGCAAAAACGCTTCGCTGGGCGAAATGATCAGCCAGTTGGCTGGTGCCGGTGTGCGGGTTCCGGGCGGTTTTGCCACGACTTCCGATGCTTATCGCCTGTTTTTGGCGCAAAACGGACTGGCTGAGAAAATATCAGCCCGCTTGTCCGGGCTGGATACCGACGACGTCAATGCGCTGACCACGGCCGGCCGCGAAATCCGCAGCTGGATCGTCACGCAGACCTTCAGTGCGGAGTTCCGCAAAGCCCTCGAAACCGCCTACGCAAACCTGGTCAAGGATTCCGGCCCTGATGTCACCTTCGCCGTGCGTTCTTCAGCGACGGCGGAGGATCTGCCCGATGCCTCGTTTGCCGGCCAGCAGGAAACCTATCTGAATGTGCAGGGCTTCGACAATCTGCTGGATGCGATCCGCCAGGTGTTCGCGTCGCTGTACAACGACCGTGCCATTTCTTACCGTGTGCACAAGGGCTTCACCCATGATGAGGTGGCCTTGTCGGCTGCCGTGCAGCGCATGGTGCGCAGTGACAAGGGTTCCGCCGGCGTGATGTTTACGCTGGATACCGAGTCCGGCTTCGATCAGGTGGTGTTCATCACTTCGGCCTACGGCCTCGGTGAAACCGTGGTGCAGGGGCAGGTCAATCCCGACGAGTTTTATGTCTATAAGCGCGGCTTGAAAGAGGGCAAAAGCGCCATCTTGCGCCGCGGCCTGGGCTCCAAGGCCCTGCGCATGGTGTTTACCGAGAATCGCTCTGCAGGCAAATCAGTGCAGACCATCGAGGTGCCGGAAACCGAGCGGCGCAAATTTTCGATCAGTGATGCCGATGTCACGGAACTGGCGCGTTACGCGATGATCATTGAGGCGCATTACAAACGCGCCATGGACATCGAGTGGGGCAAGGACGGCAACGACGGCAAGCTGTATATCCTGCAGGCGCGGCCGGAGACGGTGAAGGCCAGCGAAAAAGTCGATACCCTGCGCCGTTACCGGCTGAAAGAACGTTCCGAAGTGCTGGCCACGGGCCGTGCCATCGGACAGCGCATCGGCAGCGGCCCGGTGCGCCTGATTACCAGTGCTGCCGAGATGGACCGCGTCAAACCCGGCGACGTGCTGGTCACCGACATGACCGATCCGGACTGGGAGCCGGTGATGAAGCGGGCTTCGGCGATTGTCACCAACCGCGGCGGCCGTACCTGCCATGCGGCCATCATCGCCCGCGAACTGGGCATCCCGGCAGTGGTGGGTTGCGGCGATGCGACCAAGGTGCTGAAGGACAGCAAGGCAGTAACGGTATCCTGTGCCGAGGGCGACACCGGTTTTGTCTATCGCGGTGAATTGCAGACCGAGATCATCGACCTTGCACTCTCGAGCATGCCGAAGTCGCCGGTGAAAATCACCATGAACGTCGGTAATCCCGAACTGGCCTTTGAATTCCAGCGCCTGCCCAACGAGGGCGTGGGGCTGGCGCGGCTCGAATTCATCATTGCACGCATGATTGGTGTGCATCCCAAGGCGGTGCTGGCCTATCCGGACCTGAGCGCCGACCTCAAGGTGGCGGTCGAAGAGCACAGCGCGGGTTATGCCACGCCGGTGGATTTTTATGTCGACAAGCTGGCCGAGGGTGTATCCACGCTGGGTGCGGCGTTCTGGCCGAAACCGGTGATCGTGCGCCTGTCGGATTTCAAATCCAATGAATACTCCAGCCTGACCGGCGGCTCGCGTTATGAGCCGCATGAAGAAAACCCGATGCTCGGATTCCGTGGCGCTTCACGCTACATTTCGCCAGTGTTCCGGGATTGTTTCGAGCTCGAGTGCCGGGCGATGAAAAAGGTTCGCGATGAAATGGGTCTCACCAATGTCGAGATCATGGTGCCGTTTGTGCGTACCGTGGACGAGGCCAAAAAAGTGCTGAAGCTGCTCGCCGACAACGGTCTGGAGCGCGGCAAAAACGGCTTGCGCATCATTATGATGTGCGAAATCCCGTCGAATGCGATCCTCGCCGACCAGTTCCTTGAGCATTTCGACGGCTTTTCGATCGGTTCCAACGACATGACCCAGATGACGCTGGCGCTGGATCGCGACTCGGGGATCATTGCCGACGCTTTTGACGAGCGTGATCCGGCGGTCAAACACATGCTGCACCTGGCGATTGCCGCCTGCCGCAAGGCCAACAAATACGTGGGCATCTGCGGGCAGGGGCCTTCCGACCATCCGGACCTGGCGGAATGGCTGGTCAAGGAGGGCATTGAGAGCCTGTCACTGAATCCCGACACGGTGGTTGAGACCTGGCTGTATCTGGCGCGCGGAGGCAAGCCTGCCTGATGTTTTCCGGATTGGCCGGGAGCGGGAATTGCGATAAAATGAATAAACGTTTGCTTACATGAGATGACCAAATATATCTTTGTCACTGGTGGTGTAGTTTCTTCCCTAGGCAAAGGTATCGCTGCCGCCTCCCTCGCCGCGATTCTCGAATCCCGCGGCATCAAAGTCTCGATGCTCAAGCTGGATCCCTATATTAATGTGGATCCCGGCACCATGAGCCCCTTCCAGCACGGCGAAGTGTTCGTCACCGAAGACGGTGCCGAGACCGATCTCGACCTGGGCCATTACGAGCGTTTCATCGATGCCCGAATGGGCAAGCGCAACAACTTCACCACCGGCCAGATCTACGAGAGCGTGATCAAGAAGGAGCGTCGCGGCGACTACCTGGGCGGCACGGTGCAGGTCATTCCGCACATTACCGACGAGATCAAGCAGTACATCCGGCGCGGTGCCGGCGAAGCCGAGATCGCGCTGGTCGAGGTCGGTGGCACGGTCGGTGACATCGAGTCACTGCCTTTCCTCGAAGCCATTCGCCAGATGGGTATTGAAGTCGGCCGCGACAGCGTCTGTTATATCCACCTGACGCTGGTGCCGTACATTGCTTCGGCAGGTGAAATCAAGACCAAGCCGACCCAGCACTCGGTCAAGGAGTTGCGCGAAATCGGTATCCAGCCCGACGTGCTGCTGTGCCGTGCCGACCGTCCGCTGCCGGACGGCGAGCGGCGCAAGATTGCGCTGTTCACCAACGTCAGCGTGGAAGCGGTGATTTCCGCGGTGGATACCGACAGCATTTACAAGATCCCGGGCATGCTGCATGCGCAGAATCTGGACGCCATCGTCTGCGAAAAATTGCGCATCAATCCGAAGCCCGCCGACCTGTCGAGTTGGGAGCATGTGGTTGCCGCACTGGAGAATCCCCGGCACGAAGTCAGCATTGCGCTGGTCGGCAAATACGTCGACCTGACCGAATCCTACAAGTCGCTGTCGGAAGCGCTGATCCATGCCGGCATCCATACCGGTTCGAAAATCCGCATTCATTACGTCGATTCCGAGAGCATCGAGAAAAACGGCACGGCCAGCCTGGAAGCCATGGACGCAATCCTGGTGCCCGGCGGTTTCGGCAAGCGCGGTGTCGAGGGCAAGATCGCTGCAATCCGTTACGCCCGCGAAAACGGCGTACCCTACCTCGGCATCTGCCTGGGCATGCAACTGGCGGTCATCGAATACGCGCGCAACCTGGCCGGGCTGGCGGGGGCGCACAGCACGGAATTTGATGCGGAAACCCCGCACCCGGTGGTGGCCCTGATAACCGAATGGCAGGATCGCGATGGCCGGGTCGAACGTCGCAATGCCACATCCGACCTCGGCGGCACCATGCGCCTCGGCGGACAGGAATGCGAATTGAAAACCGGATCGCTGGTGCGAAAGATTTACGGCGCTGACCGCATCATCGAGCGTCATCGCCACCGTTATGAAGTCAACAATCATTACCTGCCGCGCCTGCGCGAGGCCGGTCTCAGCGTCAGCGCACTGTCGCTGACCGGTGAATTGTGCGAAATGGTGGAAATACCGGGACACCCGTGGTTCGTCGGCTGCCAGTTCCACCCGGAATTCACATCGACGCCGCGCGGCGGGCATCCACTGTTCAAATCATTCGTTGAGGCAGCGCTGGAGCGCTCACGTCACCAGAACCGCAGCGCACCGGCCAGGGCCATGCCGTCGCCGGTTGCCGCAGGCGCGGCTGGCTGAGCCGCGCTCCCGATAAGGAATATTTGCGGCCATGAAACTGTGCGGATTTGAAATCGGGCTCGACCGGCCGGTTTTCCTGATTGCAGGCCCCTGTGTCGTTGAATCACGGGCCATGGCGATGGACACTGCCGGCGAGCTGAAGCGCATCTGTGCGGAGCTTAAGGTCCCGTTCATTTACAAATCCTCCTACGACAAGGCCAACCGCAGCTCAAGCAAGTCTTTCCGCGGACTGGGCATGGACAAGGGGCTGGAAATTCTCGCCGATGTCGGCAAGACCATCGGCGTACCGATACTGACGGACGTGCATGCGATCGAGGAAATCGAACAGGTTGCCGCTGCCGTTGACGTGATGCAGACCCCGGCGTTCCTGTGCCGGCAGACTGATTTCATCACCGCGGTTGCATCCGCCGGCAAGCCGGTCAATATCAAGAAGGGCCAGTTTCTCGCGCCCGGCGACATGGTCAATGTTGTCGACAAGGCGCGGGCTGCCAGCAACGCAGACAACATCATGGTCTGCGAGCGTGGCGTGTCCTTTGGCTACAACAACCTGGTATCCGACATGCGCTCGCTGATGATCATGCGCAACACCGGCTGCCCGGTGGTGTTTGACGCCACGCATTCGGTGCAATTGCCCGGCGGGCAGGGCACGACCAGCGGCGGCCAGCGCGAGTTCGTGCCGGTGCTGGCGCGCGCAGCGGTCGCCAGCGGCATTTCCGGCCTGTTCATGGAAACCCATCCGCAGCCGGAAAAGGCGCTGTCCGATGGCCCCAATGCCTGGCCGCTGAAACACATGAAGGCGCTGCTGAAAACGCTGACTGAACTCGATGCGCTGGTCAAACGCAGCGGCTTTGCGGAAAACCAGCTGTGAACCATCGACTGCATCACCATGATAACCAGACTGAATTATCCAGGAACCGGCAATGAGCGCAATTGTTGATGTGATCGGCAGGGAGATTCTTGATTCACGCGGCAACCCGACGGTGGAGGCCGACGTGTTGCTGGAATCCGGCATATTGGGCCGCGCCGCGGTGCCCTCGGGGGCGTCCACCGGCAGCCGCGAGGCGATCGAACTCCGGGACGGCGACAAAAAGCGTTATGGCGGCAAGGGCGTGCTGAAGGCCGTCGAACATGTGAATACCGAAATCTGCGAAGCGGTGATCGGCGTCGATGCCACCGAGCAGACTTTCGTCGACCGCACACTGCTGGATCTCGACGGCACGGAAAACAAATCGCGGCTTGGTGCCAATGCGATGCTGGCGGTGTCGCTGGCAATTGCCCGCGCTGCCGCAGAAGAGTCCGGCCTGCCGCTGCACCGCTATCTGGGCGGTGCGGGGCCGATGGCCATGCCGGTGCCGATGATGAACGTGATCAATGGCGGTGCGCATGCCGACAATGGACTGGACATGCAGGAATTCATGATCGTACCGGTGGGCATGACCAGTTTCCGCGAAGCACTGCGCTGCGGCGCCGAGGTGTTCCAGGTGCTGCGCAAGCTGCTGGCCGACCGCGGCCTGGCCACGGCGGTTGGTGACGAGGGTGGTTTTGCGCCGCGCCTGCCCAAACATGAGGCGGCGATCCAGGTCATTCTTGAAGCCATTGAGGCTGCGGGGTACCGCCCCGGGGAAGACGTGGCGCTGGCGCTGGACTGTGCGAGTTCCGAGTTTTTCGAGGATGGCGAATACACGCTGCGTTCCGAAGGGCTGTCGCTGAAGGCGCCGGAATTTGCCGACTACCTGGCGGCCTGGGTCGACAAGTATCCGATCATCAGCATCGAAGACGGCATGGCGGAAAACGACTGGGACGGCTGGAAGGTGCTCACCGACAGGCTGGGCGACCGTGTGCAACTGGTGGGCGACGACCTGTTTGTCACCAATACCCAGTATCTGAAGCGTGGCATCGAGCAGGGCATCGCCAACTCGATCCTGATCAAGGTCAACCAGATCGGTACGCTGACCGAAACCCTGGCGGCGATTGAAATGGCGAAACGTGCACGTTACACCGCGGTGATTTCGCACCGCTCCGGTGAGACCGAAGATACGACCATTGCCGACATCGCGGTTGCCACCAACGCGATGCAGATCAAGACCGGGTCGCTGTCGCGAACCGACCGGCTGGCCAAATACAACCAGCTGCTCCGTATCGAGGAAGATCTCGGTGATACGGCCAGTTATCCCGGGCGTGGCGCGTTTTACCAGCTGCGCTAGGCCGTTTTTACGGGCCGCCTGACGCCATGCGGCTGCTGGCCATCACGCTCATCGGACTGATCCTGCTGATCCAGTATCCGCTGTGGCTGGGCAAGGGCGGCCTGCTGCGCGTTTGGGAGATGGAGCGCCAGATCGAGTCGCAACGTGCCACCAACAGCGGTCTGCAGGCACGCAATGCCGCACTGGATGCCGAGGTTCGCGATCTGAAGCAGGGTCTGGAGGCTGTCGAGGAGCGTGCACGCAACGAACTGGGCATGATCCGGCGCGACGAGATTTTTTTCCAGGTGCTGGATACTCCTGCCGCCGCTGCAGCGGTGCCGCCGGCGAAATAGCCGGGAGAGCAGGGAAAAATTTCGTGTTTTCAGCTTGTGTTATCAGATGAACATAATGTGAATGGGATGCGATGAGCGCAATCATCATCGACGGCGTTGTCATGGCGAAGCAGGTCCTGGCGGAACAGAAAACGCGGGCCGACCGGCTGGCGCAGCAGGGACGGCCGCCGGGCCTGGCCGTGGTGCTGGTCGGCGATGATCAGGCTTCGGCGGTGTATGTGCGCAGCAAGGAACGCGCCTGCCGCGATGCGGGCGTGCGCACTTTTGACACCCGGTTGCCGACGGCAACTACAGAAGCGGAGTTGCTGCAAAAAGTTGAAGAACTGAACCGCGATCCACAGGTGCATGGCATCCTCGTGCAATTGCCGCTGCCCGCGCACATCAATGCCGTGACCGTGCTGCAGCGGATTGCGCTGGCCAAGGATGTCGACGGTTTTACCTGGCGCAGCCTCGGCGCACTGCTCGATGGCCATGCCAGTCTCGCGCCGTGCACGCCTTCAGGCAGCATGCTGATGCTGGAGCGCTCCGGCGTGCCCATCGCCGGCCGCCATGCGGTGGTGATCGGCCGCAGCAGCATCGTCGGCAAGCCGGCGGCGCTGATGCTGCTGGAGCGCAATGCGACAGTCACCATCTGCCATTCGCGCACCACGGATCTCGCGGCGATGACGCGCCAGGCCGACATCATTTTCTGCGCAATCGGCAAGCCGCGCATGGTCACCGCCGACATGGTCAAGCCGGGCGCGGCTGTGGTCGTTGTCGGCATCAATCGGACCGCCGACGGCAAGCTGTGCGGCGACGTGGATTTCGAGTCCGTCAGTAAACGCGCCGGCTGGATCACGCCGGTGCCGGGCGGTGTCGGCCCCATGACGATTGCC
>CAMBCD010000046.1 GCA_945863085.1 Bordetella parapertussis | reverse complement strand
CCGGCTTTCGCCGGGGTGACGAATTAGGCGGGCATCGCCAGAGGTTTGAACTGTTTCGACAGTTTCAAACCTTGGGATTGATAGTTCGAGCCGATGTTCACGCCGTAGATTTTTTCCGGTTCGCCGAGCAGGCGTTCGTAGATCAGGCGGCCGACGTCCTGGCCGTGTTCGATCATGAAGGGTACGTCGTGTGAGCGCACTTCGAGCACCGCACGTGCGCCCTTGAGGTTGTTGGCGCCATAACCGAAGCCGGGATCGAAAAAGCCGGCGTAGTGGATGCGGAATTCGCCGACCGAGGGATCGTAGGGCACCATCGATGCGGCGTGGCTGTTGGGGATGCGCACACGTTCGCGCGACACCAGAATATAAAAATCGTCGGGGCTCAGCACCAGGCTGCGTTCGGCGTTGCGGGCGATCGGCTCCCAGAAATCGAGCGGATCGTAATGATTGATTTTCGACAGGTCGATCAAGGGCGCGTGGTGTTTGGCGCGGTAACCGATGACGCCGTTGCTGGCGTCACCTTCGAGGTCCACCGAAATCCACAGGCCGTTTTTGATCATCGCCGGCAACGGACCGTCGCTGTCGGAATGGACCAGCTTCAGCGCCTGGTCGAGTTCGGTGAGTTTGGTGTCGGAGGGCGGCGGATTGCCGCGGACAAAACGGATCTGGTTCAGTCGCGTGCCCTGCTGCGCCAGCACGCTGAAGGTGTGCGGCATGATTTCCACGTAGAGCTTGCCCTTGTAACCGGCAGCGACACCTTCGAATTCGGCGCCGCAGTCGGTGATCAGCCGCGTGAATATGTCCAGCCGTCCGGTGGAACTTTTCGGATTGGCATAACCGGCAATGTCGGCGGGCAGCTTCAGTTCTTCCATCAGCTCGGCGATGTAGACACAGCCTTTTTCCAGCACCACCGGTTTGCTCAGGTCGATCTTGTGCATCTGCAGACGGTCGATTTTCGCCTGCACGGTGGAAGACTTGCCCGGCAGGAAACTCGCGCGCACGCGCCATGCCGTGGCGCCGAGGCGCAAATCAAGGCTCGCCGGCTGGATCTGGGACACATCGACGCCACCTTCGGCGCTGATGCGCCCGCCGTCGATCAGCCGGGCGATGTCGCGGTCGGGCAGGATGCCGGTGGTCACGCCGTCAGCGGAGGGTTTGGCATCCGCTTCGTTGAACAGTTTGCCGGCGTCGTTTTTCATTTTTAGTTTCCGAGCAGCATGCGCTGCGCTTCGCGGTACTTCGCGGAGGTTTTGGCCAGCACATCGGCAGGCAGTCGCGGCGCCGGGGCTTTTTTGCCCCAGGGCTGGGTTTCCAGCCAGTCGCGGACGAACTGTTTGTCGAAGCTCGGCGGGCTGATGCCGGTGCGGTATTCGGCGGCGGGCCAGAAACGCGAGGAATCCGGCGTCAGCGCTTCGTCGATCAGCACGATGTTGCCGGCGGCATCGGTGCCGAACTCAAACTTGGTATCGGCGATGATGATGCCGCGCGTCGCGGCATAGGCTGCGGCTTCGGTGTAGAGCCTGATCGACAGTTCTTTGACCTTGGCGGCGTTCGCAGCACCGATGGTTTTGACAACTTCCTCGTAGCTGATGTTTTCGTCGTGATGGCCGGCGGGGGCTTTGGAGGCCGGCGTGAAGATCGGCTCGGCGAGTTTTTCCGCCTGTCTCAATCCGGCCGGCAGCTTGATGCCGCAGATCGCGCCGGTTTTCTGGTAATCGCTCCAGCCTGAACCGATGATGTAACCACGCACGACGGCTTCGACCATCAGCGGTTTGTATTTGTGCACCACCATTGCGCGGCCGGCGATCTGTGCGCGTTCTTCCGGCGCCACCACCGATGCCGGATCAATGCCGGTCAGGTGGTTGGGCACGATGTGTTTCAGTTTGTCGAACCAGAAGTACGACACTTCGGTCAGCACACGGCCCTTGCCCGGAATCGGATCGTCGAGGATCACGTCGAAGGCCGACAGCCGGTCGCTCTGCACCACCAGCAGTTTGTCATCGCCGACGGCATAGAGGTCGCGCACCTTGCCTCTATGCAGGAAGGGCAGGCTTTTCAGGTCGGATTGGTACAGCGGGCTGTCGCTCATTTCAGGCTTAACTTTCTAGTCTTTCCATTCGGGGTACAAGGCGCTGCGTACGATCAGGGCTTTTTGCAATGCTGCGTCGGCGGTCGCGCCGAGCATCGTGTAATGGCCCATCTTGCGGCCGTCGCGGGCTTCGTGTTTGCCGTAGAGATGCAGCTTGGCTTCCGGCACATTGAACACGCGTTCCCACTGCGGCTGGCCGCGCTGCCAGGCTTCACCCAGCAGGTTCACCATCACCACGGGGGCCAGCAAACGCGTATCGCCCAGCGTCAGGCCGCATAACGTGCGCACCTGCTGTTCGAACTGCGAGGTGGCGCAGGCATCGAGCGTGTAATGCCCGCTGTTGTGCGGGCGCGGCGCCATTTCATTGACCAGCAAGGCGCCGGATTCGCTGACAAAAAATTCCACCGCGAGCACACCGCAGTAATCGAGTTTTTCCGCGATTTTCAGCGCCCAGTCGGTTGCGCGTTGTGCGAGTTCGGGTGCGACACGTGCCGGCACGATGCTGACATCGAGGATGCCCATGCGGTGCCGGTTCTCCGCCACCGGGAAACCGCGGCCGATGCCGTCGGCACCACGCGCGACCACTGCGGAGATTTCGCATTTGAGTGCAATCTGCTGTTCCAGCACACAGGATTCCGCACCCATGTCCTTGAAGGCCTTGCGCGCCTCGGCGGCATTGGCGACACGGGCCTGGCCCTTGCCGTCGTAACCGAAACGCGCGCGTTTGAGGATGCCCGGAAAGAGTTTGGCATCGGCGCCGTCGATGTCGGTGATGTTTTCAATGACGGCATAGGGCGCGACTTCAATGCCGCAGGAGCGCACAAAGGCTTTTTCACGGATGCGGTCCTGCGCGATGGCGACGGCGTCCCCCGCAGGCCGCACCGCGCAATGGCTGGCCAGCCAGCGCAGGCTTTCGGCGGGCACGTTTTCAAATTCGGTGGTGACAGCGGCGCAGGTATCGGCGAGCTGCTGCAGGGCTTCGCGATCCTGGTAGGCGGCTTTGAGGTGCACATCGGCAATGGCGCCCGCGGGGCTCAGCGGATCCGGATCGAGCACGGTGACGCGGTAACCCATGCTGTGCGCGGCCAGCGTGAACATGCGGCCGAGCTGGCCGCCGCCCAGCATGCCGAGCATCGCGTCGGGGAAGATCATTTCAAGGTATTCGCACTGATCAAGCGCATAAAACCAGATCCGTCATTCCGGCCAAGCACAGCGCGCCCCGAAGGAAGTCCCCTTGGGGGGCGAGCCGGTATCCCCTTCCCCCACTTGTGGGGGAAGGTAGGATGGGGGCAACCCACCGCCATCAGAACCCCTGGATTCCGGCTTTCGCCGGAATGACGACTGGAGGAAAAAATCATTTTTTGACCGGCAGTTTCATCGCGCGCACGGTCGCGGTCAGTTTTTTGCGGAAGGCAGTGATTTTTTTCGCGAGCTTGGCATCACTCCGCGCCAGCATCTCCACCGCGAACAGCCCGGCGTTGGCGGCGCCCGCTTCACCGATGGCGAAGGTGGCGACCGGCACGCCCTTGGGCATTTGCACGATGGACAGCAGCGAATCGAGGCCCTGCAGGCTGCGCGTGGTGACCGGTACGCCGAGGACGGGCACGATGGTCTTGGCGGCGAGCATGCCCGGCAGATGGGCCGAGCCGCCGGCGCCGGCGATGATGCACTGCAGGCCGCGCGCGGCGGCTTGTTCGGCATACACGTACAGGGCATCGGGCGTGCGGTGTGCGGAAACCACGCGGGCTTCGCAGGGCACGCCGAATTGTTTCAAGGTATTGACGGCATGCTGCATCACGTCCCAGTCGCTCTGACTGCCCATGACCACGCCGACCAGCGGTTTTTTCACTTGCGCCACCCCTTTGCTTCTCTAGCCGCCTTAAAGTCATATTTTACAGTACGGACACCTGAGCACGAGCGCACAAAAGGGCTGCTAGAATCGGCCGACCCGCGTGACACTATTCATCCGTTCCGCATCAGCCAGAGCACGGGGTCTTGCCGCGCCGGCCCATCCGAGGAGAAAACCCTGATGTTCAAGCCCTTGCATTCAGCGTGCGTCATTGCCTGCGCCCTCGCGGCGGGCATCGCAGTGCCGGCTGCCGCCTACCCCGACCGACCCATCCGCATGGTGGTCATCTCGGCGCCGGGAGGTACCACCGACATCATGTCGCGCATGCTGGCGCAGTACATGGGCGAAGGCCTCGGCCAGCAGGTGGTGATCGACAACCGGCCCGGCGGCGGCGGCATCATTTCCGCGGAAATCGTGTCGCAGTCGGTACCCGACGGCCATACGGTGCTTTATACCCACACCAGTTTTTCGGTGGTGCCCAGCCTGCACAAAAAACTGCCGTACGACACCATCAAGAGTTTTGAGCGGATCAGCCTGTTTGCATTATTTCCCGGCGTGCTGCTGGTCAACAACAACCTGCCGGTCAAAAGCGTCAAGGAACTGATTGCCTACGCCAAGGCCAATCCGGGCAAGGTCAATTACGCGGCGGGCACCACCGGCGCGAGTGCGCACCTGGCCGGCGCCTTGTTCAAAACCATGGCCAACATCGACATCGTGCATGTGCCGTACAAGGGCACCGGCGCGCAGCTGATTTCGGTCACCGGCGGTGAAACCCAGATGACCTTTGCCACCGTGCCTGCGGCGCTGCCCATGGTCAAAAACAATCGTGCGCGTGCCATTGCCGTCGGTTCGGCCAAACGTTCCGGCGCATTGCCCAATGTGCCCACCGTGGCCGAAGCCGGCCTGCCCGGTTTTGATGTCAGTGCCTGGAATGGCGTGATGGCGCCGGCCGGCACACCGCCTGCGATCATAAAAAAACTCAACGGCGAAATGCAGCGTGTCGCAGCACTCGCTGAAGTCAAGGAGCGCGCAGCAGTACAGGGCGCGGAACTGGCCACCACCACGCCGCAGGAATTCACCCGCCATCTGCAGGCCGAAATCGTGAAATGGGGCAAGCTGGTCAAGGAATCGGGATTGGTTAATAAGTAGATCTGTCAGCAAATAGATTATTCAATAAATAATTGATTTTAAAGGATATTTAATGACTTCTGCTCCAGGAATGCGGCCCGGCGACGAACTTGCCGGCAAGGTCGCGCTGGTTACCGGCGGCGCGCGCAACATCGGCCGCTGCATTGCGCTGTCGCTGGCAGCGGGCGGCGCCACGGTGATGGTCAACGCCAACACTTCGCGCAAGGAAGGCGAAGAAACCGTGGCGATGATCAAAAAAGCCGGCGGCAAGGCCGCGCTGCATATCGCCGACGTCACCGATCCCGCAGCGGTGGCGGCACTGGTGGCCGACACGGTGAAACAGTTCGGCCGCATCGACATGGTGGTCAACAACGCGGCGATCCGCGCCGAGACCCCTTTCGACAAAATCACCTTCGAGGAATGGAAACGCGTGACCTCGATCGTGCTCGACGGCGCTTTCCTGACGACACAGGCGGCGCTGCCGCACCTGGTCAAGGCCGGTGGCGGCTCGGTGGTGAACATCGGCGGCCTGACCGGACACAAGGGCGCCCTGCACCGCTCGCATGTGGTGGCTGCAAAAGGCGGCCTCGCCGCGATGACCAAGGCGGTGGCGATCGACCTCGCCCCCAGCAACATCACCGTGAACTGCGTGGTGCCGGGTACCGTCGAGACCGTGCGCGGCCTGCCCGGCGCGCCGCCGCGGCCCGATCATCGCGTGTCGCTGCCCCCCGCGGGCCGGCGCGGCCTGCCGGAAGAAATCGCCGCGATGGTGCGCGTGTTGTGCGGCCCCGATTCGCGCTACGTCACCGGACAATCCATACATATCAACGGCGGAGGCTTGATGCCATGAGCAGCAAAAAAACGAAATCCAATTCCAAAACGGCGGTGTCGCCGCTGATGAAAACGCTGGCCACCTACATGGCCGGCGCCGCGAAAAAGCCGCTGCCGAAGGACGTTGCCGAAAAAACCAAGCACCACCTGCTCGACACCATCGCCGCGATGGTCTCGGGCTCGCGCCTGCTGCCGGGCGAAAAAGCCATTGCCTATGCCAAGACCCTGGGCGGCAAACCGCAGGCCATCGTCATCGGATCGAATATCCTCACCAATGCTGAACAGGCGGCCCATATCAACGGCATGCTGGCCCACGCCGACGAAACCGATGATTCGCATGCGCCTTCGCTGTCGCATCCCGGCTGCGCCGTGGTCCCCGCCGCGCTGGCCATGGGCGAACGCGAGAAGTCGAACGGCACGCAGCTGCTGCGCGCCGTGGCGCTGGGTTACGACCTGTGCGCACGCCTCAACCTGTCGCTGCATCCTTATGATTTCCGCCAGGCCGGGCACTCGACGCACAGCTTCGGCCCGAGCTTCGGCGCCGCCGCAGCCGCTTCGCTGCTCGCCGGCCTCGACTACAACGGCATGCGCCACGCCTTGTCGTACACCGCACAGCAGTGTTCGGGCATTTCGTGCTGGATGCGCGATGAAGAACACATCGAAAAAGCCTTCGACTTCGGCGGCATGCCGGCGCGCAACGGCACCGCAGCGGCGTCGATGGTGTCCTGCGGCTTCACCGCGGTGGAAGACGTGTTCTCCGGCGAGCGCAATTTTTATGTCGCCTACGACGAGACCCGCCGCATCGGCAAAAAGCCGCAGCCGGAACGCCTGATCAAGGATCTCGGCAAGGTCTACGAGATCATGAACACCAACATCAAGCGCTGGTCGGTCGGTTCGCCGATCCAGGCCCCGCTCGACGGCCTGCTGGAACTGATCCGCGATTACGGCATCAAGGCATCCAATGTCGAAAAGCTGGTGATCCGCGTCGCACACCAGGCCGCGAATACCACCGACAACCGCAACATGCCCGACATCTGCATGCAGCACATGTGCGCGGTGATGCTGATCGACGGCATGGTCACCTTCAAGTCCTCGCATGACGAAAAGCGCATGACCGACAAGAAGGTGCTCGACCTCCGGAAACGCATCACGCTGTACGGTGACGACGCACTGACCGCCGCAATGCCGTCGCGCCAGGGCATTCTCGAACTGAAGCTGAAAGATGGCCGCATGCTGCGCAAACACGTCAAGGCAGTGCTCGGCACGGCGCAGAATCCGATGACCCGCGCCCAGGTCGACGAGAAGTGTTACCACCTGATGGCGCCGATCCTCGGCAAGAGCCGCGCGCGCAAACTCTGCGATGCGGTGTGGAACATCGAAAAAATCGGCAACGCCACCAAGCTGCGTGCATTGCTGAAGGCTTGAACGTCAGGGCCTGGGGAACAATCATGGCGTGGAAATTCGAGCTGCTGAAAAAACCCGCGGGCATTCCGATCACCGAAGGCCCGGTGTGGGACGGCGAATACCTTTATTTCACCCACATCCACGCCAACACCATTTTCCGCTGCGATCCGAAAACCAACGCGATCACGCCCTGGCGCACCGGACTGGACCGCGTCAACGGCCTCGCCTTCGACGCGCAGGGGCGGCTGTTCGGCTGCTGCCAGGGCGAACGCAGCGTGATGCGCTTCGATCCGGACGGCAAAAATGTGGTGATCGCCGACAAGTTCGAAGGCAAACGGCTCAATACGCCGAACGATCTCGCGATCGATCGCAAGGGCCGCATCTGGTTCACCAATCCCTGGAACGACGGCAACGTCGACAAAAGCGAAAAACAGGAACTGCCCAAGCGACTGGTGTACCGGCTGGATCCGCAAAAAGACGGCAGCTACTCAATCACCGAGGTATTGTCCGACACCACGCAGCCCAATGGCATCCTGGTGTCGCAGGACCAGGGCACCCTGTATGTCGCCGAAAGCAGCTTTACCCGCGGCATTGCGCGTGAGCTGCGCGCCTATCCGATCCAGGATGACGGCAGCCTCGGCCCGTACAAAACGCTGTTTACCTGGGGCGAAGACCATCGCGACATCCACCGCGGCATCGACGGCATGTGTCTCGACGCGGATGGCAACATCGTCGCCACCGCCGGCTGGGAAGTCGCCGGCGCCGGCCCGATGATTTATGTGTTTACGCCGACGGGGCGCGTGCTTGAAACCCATCCGGTCGCCTGCAACCGTCCGACCAACTGCGCATTCGGCGGGGCGGACATGCGCACGCTGTTTGTCACCAGCACCGACGGCCATTTCTTCAAGGCCGCGACTAATCGTGTTGGCTGGGCGATGTATCCCTAGGCGGCAGAACTTTGATGTAAGCGGTTTCACCACCTCGTTTCGCCATGATGCGGATTCCGCCCGCCGTACTGACTCTCCGTGCGGCGGGCGGTAAAATGCGGGCTTTTCCAACCCGCCATTTCATTCCAAAGTTTCAAATCATGGATTTTCACTTCACACCCGAGCAGGAACAGTTCCGCGACGCCGTGCGCGGTTTTGCCGAACGCCATTTGCGCGAGGGCGCACTCGCCCGCGCACACCAGGAAGAACATCCCTGGGAGGTCGGCAAGCTGATGGCCGAACAGGGTCTGATGGGCATCACGATGAAGGAAGAAGACGGCGGTCAGGGTGGTTCGCTGATGGACGCCATCATCGCCATCGAAACAATCGCTTCAGTGTGCCCGCGCAGCGCCGACGTGATCCAGGCCGGCAACTTCGGCCCGGTGCGTGTTCTCGCCGAATACGGCACGCCCGACCAGAAAAAACGCTACCTCGACAAAATCCTCGCCGGTGAATCGCTGATCACCGTCGGCATGACCGAGCCGGAAGCCGGCTCCGCGGTAACCGATCTCAAAACCTCGGCCACGCCCGATGGTGACGGTTATCGCATCAACGGCGTCAAGGTATTCCAGACCCACGCCTCTTACGCCGCGGTAATGCTGACCTATGTGCGTTTTGGTCCCGGTGTCGGCGGCATCGGCTCGGTGCTGATTCCGCGCGACGCGCAGGGTTTCAAGCAGGGCGCGCCGTCGAAATTCCTCAACGGCGAAGACTGGGTGCAGACCTACCTCGACAATGTCTACGTCGGCCCCGAGAACGTGATGCTGAAGGAAGGCGGCTTCAAGAAACAGATCGCAGGCTTCAACGTCGAACGCATCGGCAACACCGCGCGTTCACTGGCCTTCGGCCGTTACGCCTACAACATCGCGCGTGAATGGGCGATGCAGCGCAAACAGTTCGGGCGGCTGCTCTGCGAATTCCAGGGCATCCAGTGGAAATTCGCCGACATGAAAATGAAACTTGATGCCGGCCAACTGCTGCTCTACAAGGCCGCCGTCAACGCCGACAACGGCATCCCGTCAGCCGACGACACCGCCGTCGCCAAGGCCTTCTGCAACCAGGCCGGCTTCGACATCTGCAATGAAGCGATGCAGATCATGGGCGGCATGGGTTACACCGACGAGACGCTGGTCGAATACTGCTTCCGCAAATGCCGTGGCTGGATGATTGCCGGCGGCTCGATCGAAATCCTCAAGAACCGCATTGCTGAAGGCGTGTTTGAACGCACGTTCTCGCAACGTCCTCCGAAAACTTCATAAGGACCCGCGCCCCGGCGCGGCAGTCCATCATCAAGCATGTCGAACAACAAACTCTATCAAGCCGTATTTGATCCCCGCTCCATCGCGCTGATCGGCGCATCAAGCGACGAAAAGAAAAACACCTCGCGTCCGCAGCGGTATCTGAAGCGCCATGGCTACAAAGGCACGCTGATTCCGGTGAATCCGGCGCGCGCTGAAATTTTCGGCGACAAGGCTTATCCGGACGTCACCTCGATTCCGGGTGAAGTCGATCACGCGTTTGTGATGGTGCCGGCGAAAGCGGTGCCGGAAGCCGTGAGACAGTGCGTTGCGAAAAAAATCCCCGTGGTTACGGTCTACAGCGACGGTTTCGCCGAGACCGGCGCCGAAGGCCGCGTCAAACAACTGGAGCTGAACGACATCATTCGCGGCAGTAACACGCGGCTGGTCGGCCCGAACTGCATCGGCCTGATGAGCACGCAGACCCATCTCGCGCTGTCAGTAAATGCCGTGCTGGAGAAATTGGAAATCACACCGGGCGGCCTCGCCATCGTGTCTCAATCAGGCAGCATGATGGGCGGCCTGATGTCGCGTGGCCTCGGCCGCGGCGTCGGTTTCTCCAAACTGATTTCCGTCGGCAACGAAGCCGACCTCGGCGTCGGTGAACTCGCCGGTCTCCTGGTCGATGACCCGCACACCCAGGCCATCCTGCTGTTCATGGAAACGATTCGTGACGCCCCGCACCTCGCGGATGCCGCGCGCCGCGCCTACGAAGTCAACAAACCGGTGATCGTCTACAAACTCGGCCGCTCCGAAGTCGGCCAGGACCTTGCCGCATCACATACCGGCGCGATGGCCGGCACCGACGAAGCCGTTGATGCCTTTTTCAAGGCGCATGCGATGTTGCGCGTGGATACGCTGGAAGCCCTGTTCGAACTGCCGGCGCTGGTGCAGGGCCGCAAACCGAACAAAAAACACCGCGTCGCGGCGATGACCACCACCGGCGGCGGTGCAGCCTGTGTTGTCGATCGCATCGGCACCTACGGCGTTGACGTCGTCGGCCCCACCGATGCCCTGGTCGCCACGCTGGCGCAGAAAAACATCATCATCAATAAATCGCGCATCACCGACCTGACGCTGGCCGGCGCAAAAAAGGAAATCTACGGCGGCGTGCTGAATGCGTTGCTCGCCTCCGACCATTGCGACCTGGTGCTGGCCGTCGCCGGCAGCTCGGCGCAGTTCCAGCCACAGATCGCCGTCGAACCGCTGCTGGAAGCCGACCGCGGCAACAAGGCGCTGGCGGTATTCCTCGCGCCGCATGCCGAGGCTTCGCTGAAACTGCTGGCGGCTGCCGGCGTCGCCGGCTTCCGCACGCCGGAATCCTGCGCCGATTCGATCCGCGCCTGGCGTGAGTGGAAGGCGCCGGCAACGATTCCCGCGCCGGATGCGAAACGCACAGCCGCCGCCGGAGAATTGTTGAAAAGCGCAAGTGGCAAACAACTGAATGAACAGCAGGCCTGCGCGGTATTCGGCGCGCTGGGCGTGCCGCAGGCGGCGGTCGCGGTGATGGCGGATGCCAATGCCAAGGTCGACATCGGCTACCCGGTGGTCGCCAAGATCCTGTCGCCGGACATCGCGCACAAGACTGACGCCGGTGGTGTAGTGCTGAACATCGCCGACGCGCCTGCGCTGAAACAGGCGGCCACGGACATTTTCACGAGGGTCAAAGCCAAACACCCGCAGGCGAAACTGAACGGCATCCTGGTGCAGCGCATGGAGCGCGGCCTGGCCGAAGTCATCGTCGGTTACAAGCGCGATCCGCAGGTGGGTCCGCTGGTGGTGATCGGCGTTGGCGGCGTGCTGGCGGAGATCTATCACGACTTCGCCATGCGTCTGGCGCCGGTGACGCCGGAAGCGGCTGCGCAGATGATCGAGGAAGTCAAAGGTCTGGCGGTGATCCGCGGTTATCGCGGCATGACCAAAGGTGACTGTGCAGCACTGGCCCAGGCCGTGGCGGCGTTTTCGCAGCTGGCGGCGTTTGATGACATTGCCGAGGCGGAAATCAACCCGCTGATCGTCAAGAAGGAAAATGAAGGCGTGGTTGCCGTTGACGGACTGATCGTCCGCCGCTGAACGGCACCAGCAGCGAATTTAAGCCACCGATTCAGGCACCAATCGAGGAGACCCATCATGCTGATGCAACAACTGGCCGATTACGCCATCAAGGAACAGACCTCCAAACTGCCGCCTGAGGTCATCCACCACGCCAAACGCGCGGTGATCGACTGGTACGCGGCCTTGTTGCCCGGCAGCATCGTCGCACCGGCAACCCTGATGGAGCTGGCCTTTGCCGAGGACCTCGACCGCGGCCGCGCCCGCCTCGCCACCGGCCGCCGCGCGACGCTGCGCGCCGCCGCATTGATCAACGGCGCCGCTTCGCATTCGGTGGAATTCGATGACATCTACCGTGACGCCGGCTACCACCCGGGCAGCCCGGTGATTTCCGCGGCGCTGGCTGTGGCCCAGTCCAGCGGCGCCTCGGGCGACAAATTCCTGCGCGGCGTGATTGTCGGTTATGAAATCTCGACGCGCATTGGCGAAGCCATCATGCCTTCGCATTACAAGTACTGGCACACCACCGGCACCGTCGGTTCTTTCGGCGCAGCCGCCGCGGCAGCCTTCATCCTCGGTGCGAACAAGGAACAGTTCATGCACGCGCTGGCGACCGTCGGCAGTTTTGCCTCCGGCCTGCAGCAGGCCTTCCGTTCACAGGCGATGACCAAGCCGCTGCACGGCGGCCACG
>CAMBCD010000045.1 GCA_945863085.1 Bordetella parapertussis | reverse complement strand
TCGAGCCCCTCATTCAGCGCATAGGGTTCGTGCGCAGTCCACTCATACTGCGCATCATTTTCTCGCGCGGTCACGAGTATCGTCAGCTCGCGAAGGCGGGACTCCAAACCGGAATCCTTGCGACGGAGACCCCAGTTGAGTTCCCGGACTGGTGCCAGCAATTCCGGAATGTGCAGCCAAAAACCCGGAACGCCAACCAGCTTTGCCCAAAGCCTGCTTTTAGGATCGGCGCATGTGTCGTATGCCTGCCGTCCCTTTTCATCCAAATCCTCTCTCCTCACGGCAGGAAGACGGGATAACGATATGTTGTTCTTGACCAATTCTTCCCAGGTCAACGGTGATTTACTGTTCATGACCAAAAGCCTCCAAATTACATAATCGGATATTGTAATCAGTTCACTGACGGCGCCTCGCCATTACAGACTGGGGTGGCTGACAGACAGGTATTACGCGCGTTGCTCGACAACTGCGACAGAAGGAGTCGCCGCCGGCAGCATCTACCTCTAGCGCACCAAACACAGGCTGCAGCAGTTGGATGTCGTTAGCACGTGCATTATTGGGTGCTTCAGCCCGGCGGCCAGCGCATGGGCCGCCCGGCAAGGATATGCAGGTGCAGATGGAACACCGTCTGCCCGGCATCGGCGCCGTTGTTGACGATCAACCGGAAAGCGTCATCCACGCCCAGTTGCCGCGCCACTTTCCCTGCCGCCAGCAACAGATGTCCGAGCAGGGCCTGGTCGGCATCCTGCGCATCGGCCAGCCGCGGAATCTCCTGCTTGGGGATCACCAGCACATGGATGGGCGCCTGGGGATTGATATCCCGGAAGGCGAGGCAATGTGTGTCTTCATAAACGATATCGGCCGGAATCTCGCGGGCAATGATCCTGCTGAATAATGTAGCCATAAAAATCCTTTAAAAACAATTAGTTACGGATATTCGCCGGTGCCCGGCAGCGACTGGCAACGATTTGATTATTAAGTGTTTTTTGATGCTAGCGGGCGCCGCCGCCGCCGTCAAAGTCAGTATTTACTGACTTTATTTGGTGCGGTGCAATAAATATTTTGCCCAAAGCCTTGACATGCTCTCTGTCGCCCTTATAATTCAAATTGTGCGGTGCAATATAAACGCACCCGAAAATTTAAGTCTAACTTTTTAATTGTTTGTTTATAAAGGAGATTCACCATGTATCAGACTCCGGAACAACTTATTGCAATGAACAAAGCGAACATGGAATCCGTGATGAAGTTCGCCGGCGTGGCGATCGAAGGCACCGAGCGCATGATCGAACTGCAGATGAAAGCCGCGAAGACCGCGTTTGCCGACAGCATCGAAAGCGCGAAAGCACTGGCCGCCGTCAAGGATTTCCAGCAATTCGCCGCGCTGAAGGACAACATGGCGCAACCGACGCTGGAAAAAGCCACCGCCTACGCCAAAAGCGTCTACGACCTGACCTCCGAAACTCAGGCCGAATTCAGCAAGCTGGTTGAAGCGCAGGTTGCCGATTTCAACAAGGAAGTCGTCACCACGCTCGACAAGATGATGAAGTCCGCCCCGGCCGGTTCCGAAGTCGGTGTTGCTGCCGTCAAATCGGCGATCGCCTCGGTCAATGCCGCTTACGACAACCTGACGAAAGTCGGCAAGCAGTTCGCGCAAGCCACCCAGTCGAACCTGGAAGCCGCCGCCTCGCAAACGACTGCCACGGTGAAAAAAGCTTCAAAGAAGTAAGTTCGCACCAGCAACCGCATCAGGCTGCAAACAAAAAGCCCCCGGAACTCCGGGGGCTTTTTGCTGTAAGCCGCGCGCTGTCAACCTGACGCCGGCACCCAGGGGAAACCCAGGCTGCTGACGCCGGACTTCAGCAGCGCAATCGCTTCCGCCACCTGCGCCGCGTTACCTCGCACACCCAGCTCGATAAACCGCTCCGGCGTGACCCGCGGCAGGCTGAACACCTTTAGCCCGGGATAGGTACGCAGGCATTCGTTCATCAGCTCGATCAGCTGGCTCTCGCCTGCCTCGCGCACGATGATCGCCGCCTCCACCGCGCGTTCGGTGCCGGCATGCGCATATTGTGTGTCCAACACCCACGCCAGCATCGGCCAGGCCATCTCCGGAAAACCGGGCAGAAAATGGTGGTTGCGGAAACTGAAACCGGGAATGCGGTTGTACGGATTGGGGATGATCGCGCTGCCGTCGGGGAATTCACCCATCATCAGCCGCTGCGGCGTGACGCCCTTGGGATCGTCGCGAAAGCGGTCGCGGATCTCGGCTTCTGCTTCGGGATGCAGTTTCAGTGCGACATCCGCAGCTGCCGCAGCGCTTTGCCGCGTGTGATCGTCAGGCGTGGCACCGATACCGCCGAAACTGAACACCACGTCGCTGCCGGCAAAGGTCCGGCGCAGGGTCGCCACGATCAATTCCGGCTCGTCGCCGAGGTATTGCACCCAGGACAGCTCAATGTTGCGTTCCGCCAGCGTTGCGATGGCCTTGGCCATGTGTTTGTCCTGGCGTTTGCCGGACATGATTTCATCACCGATGATGATGGCACCGAATTTCATTTTTTTATTGGGAATGCAGAGAGGGTTTAAAAATTGCGGGCACGGCAAGCCCGACCGGAACCGGCCAGGCGACGGGCCCGGGGGTTCAACTGTGGATGTAACTTTCCAGCTGCTGGATGGTCTGCCGCTGCTCCTCGATCACTGCTTTCACCAGGTCGCCGATCGACAACACACCGGCCACACGCCCGTTGTCGAGCACCGGAAGATGGCGGATGCGGCGGCCGGTCATCAGCCCCATGCAGTCATCCACGGTCTGCTTCGGCGTCACCGACACCACCTTGTCCGACATGATGTCGCGCACTGCGAGCTCATGCGAGGATTTGCCAAGCAGGATGACTTTGCGCGCATAGTCGCGCTCCGACATGATGCCGCGCAAGGTGTCGCCGCTCATCACCAGCAGCGCCCCGACGTTTTTTTCGGACATCAGTTTCAATGCCTCGAACACGCTGGTTTCCGGAGTCACTGACAACACACTGCCGCCCTTGCCCTGCAACAGCTGGCTGACTGTTTTCATAATCTCCTCCTCCGGAAAATATCAACTGGCAGCGGCCGATCACTACCGTCTGGGAAACCAGTCTAGCCAATTTTCACGTTGGCGCAAGCGGTCATTCGTCCGTTTCAGTTACCGGGAATTGCCGCTGCTTTTTGCAACAGGTTTTGTGCCATGCGGATGTTGGCAATGTCCACCAATCGGCCATCGACCTGCACCGCGCCCTTGCCTTCGCGTGCAGCCTGTGCCATCGCGTCCACGATGCGTTGCGCCTTGCTGATTTCCCCGGGCGACGGACTGAACACCTGATTGGCCGCTTCGATCTGCGTCGGGTGGATGGCCCATTTGCCCTCGAAACCGAGCGCCGCCACGCGTCGCGCCGCGGCCAGGTAACCTTCCGGATCCTTGAAGTCACCATACGGCCCGTCGATCGGCCGAAGGCCATAGGCTCGACAAGCCACCAGCAGGCGCACCTGCGCCGCATGCCAGGGATCAGTCTGATGAAACTCTCGGCGACCCTCCGCATCACAGTCAGTCAGCACGCCGTATTCGGGATGCAGCCCGCCGATGATGGTGGTACGCGCGCGGGTTGACGCGGCAAAGTCACCGGAACCGAAAGCCAGCGCTTCCAGACGGCGACTGGACTGGGCGATCGCCTCAACATTGGCCATGCCCAGTGCGGTTTCGATCAATACTTCAAAACCGATGCGTTTGTCGCCGCTTTTTCCACGACCCTGCCCCTGCTCAATCTGTGTCACCAGCATGTCCAGCGCGTACACATCCGCCGGCACGCCGACCTTGGGTATCACCAGCATGTCCAGCCGCGGGCATTGCTCGACAAGATCAACCACATCGCGGTACATGTAATGCGTATCGAGGCCGTTGATGCGCACCGCCATCACCTTGCGTCCCCAGTCGATGTCATTCAGTGCAGCAACCACGTTCTTCCGCGCCTGCGGCTTGTCATCCGGCGCCACGGCATCCTCAAGATCAAGAAAAATCACGTCGGCTGCGGATTTTGCCGCCTTGTCGAACAGCGCGGGATTGACGCCGGGCACCGCAAGCTCGGAGCGGGTCAGGCGCGATGTTGCCGATTCAGGCTGGGTAAAACTCATGTCATTTCCCCTTGTTTGCAGCAGTACCCGACATCTGCTCGAGCACCGTGATCAGCGCCGCCAGGTCATCCTGGCCACGGCCCTGCCCCATCAGCGCATTGATCTGCTGCATCACTGCAGCACCACCAGGTGACGCGATGCCGGCCTCGCGCGCCAGTTCGAGTACGATACCGAGATCCTTGTGGTACAGCCGGGTGTCGATGCCATTGGCGTAGTTGCGCTCCACCATGCGTTTGCCGAAGAGCTCCATGACGCGGCTGGCAGCGACACCGCCGAGCATCACTTCACGCACTTTCGCGACATCAGCACCGAGTCGGCCGGCAAGGTGCAGCGCCTCGGCCACGCCCTGCGTCGCCACCAGCAAGGCCAGCTGGTTGCAGGCCTTGGTGATCTGGCCGGCGCCGCTGTCACCGACACGGGTAATGGTTTTGCCCATGCAGGCGAAAAGCGGTTTGATGCGCTCGAACACTTCCGGCGAGCCGCCCGCCATGATCGACAGCGTCGCCTGCTCTGCACCCATCGGTCCGCCGGACACCGGCGCATCGAGCATGTCGATGCCTTTCGCCGCCAGCAGCTGCGCCACCCTGCGCGCAACGGCCGGTGAAATCGTTTCCATGTCGACCACCACGCTGCCGCGTTTGGCGCCTTCGATGATGCCGCCCGGTCCGCTCACCACCGCTTCGAAATCGCTGGAGGCCGTGACCATTGTAAACACCACATCCGAGGCCGCAGCCAGTGTCGCCGGCGAGTCATAACGTGTCGCGCCCGCCGCCACCAGTGGCGCAGCACTATCGGCGCGGCGCGCCCAGACACCGAGTTGATGGCCGCCTTTCATCAAGTGCTGCGCCATGTGGCGGCCCATCGCGCCCAGTCCGATAAACCCGATATTCACAAAATCCCCTTGTTCAAACCGCTCAAGCCTTGCCGATCCAGCCGAAAGCCATGATCAGCGGCAATGTCACCCAGAACAGTATCGTACTCCAGCCGATCAGCAATGCTGCAGCCGCCGAATCGAGCTTGAAACGTTCGGCCAGCAGCAGCGCCGTCATCATCGCGGGCGTGGTGCCCTCGACCACCGCAGCATACTGCGCCTCGCCCATGCCGGCATAAATCTGCGGCGCCACCAGCCAGACGATGAAGGGTGTCAGCAGCAGCTTGACGCCGGTGGTGGCGAGAATTTCGCCTCGCGGCACCAGGTTGCGCCAGGGGATGGTCATGCCGAGCACGAACAGGATCACCGGGATCGTCGCCTGGCCGATGAAACGCGTCGCATTGACCAGTGGCTCGTAACTAAGTCCCAGCTGCTGGCAGGCGAAACCGAGCAGGAAGGCCCAGATCGGCGGCATCGTCAGCATCACGCCGATCACCGAAGGCTGCGCCGCTGCGCGGTCATGCGAACCGAGCCGCGTGGCAATCCACACACCCAGCGTCCACACCAGCGGCATCGTCATCAGCATGTCGTTGAATACCGCGTAACGGATGGCCCCGGCGCCGAAAAAAAACACCAGCACCGGCGCGCCGATGTTGAAAGTGTTGCCGAACATGCCACCAAGCATCAGCGCAGCCCGCGTCTGGTCGGTGAGCTGCGGCCACAGCGGCAGCCGGTAGAGCATCAGGTAGAGGATGCCGCCTGAAACCAGCGAACCGATGCCGACCAGCAGCGGCACCGACAGCAGATTGCGGTCAACCGGTGTGGTTGATGCCACCGCGAACAGGATGCAGGGATAAAACAGGTACATCACCAGCCGGTTGAGACTCGAACGCATCTGTTCGACGTCGGTATCCGGAAAAAACCGCGTCCACAACGCGCCCGCCGCCACCAGCAGCGACAGCGGCAGCATGACCTGCACCATCAGGTCGACCAGTTGAACGGCGAAATTCATGCTTGCATCCGGCAGTGCTGCGGCATTCTTAAAATAACAATAAAATCAATAACTTATTAACTTCCGTCGACGATCACCCGCGGCGCGCTTCGGGATTCAGCAGATTCGGCGGCATTTCACCGCTCAATGCCGCCACCAGATTTTTCGCGGCGAGCATGGCCATCGCCTTGCGCGTGGCCTCGGTGGAACTGCCGACATGCGGCGCGAGAACGACATTATCGAGCGCAAGAAACTCCGGATGGAGCTTCGGCTCGTTTTCATACACATCGAGCCCGGCCGCACGGATGCTGCCGTTTTTCAGCGCGGCAACCAGCGCCGCGTCATCCACCACGCCGCCACGCGTGGAATTGATCAGGATCGCCGACAGTTTCATTTTCGCCAGTTGCGCCGCACCGATCAGGTGATGTGTCGCCGGCGAGTACGGCACCTGCAGCACGATGAAATCGGAATGCGCGAGCAGTTCGTCGAAGGACACATAGGCCGCGTTGCATTTGCGTTCCAGCTCCGGTGCGATGGGTTTGCGGTTGTGATAAATCACCTTCATGTCGAAACCCGCTGCGCGCCGCGCAATCGCCTGGCCGATGCGGCCCATGCCGACGATGCCCAGCGTGGCATGGTGCACATCGACACCCAGCCACTGCTTCAACCGCCATCCTGTCCATTCACCGCTGCGTACGCGTCGCTCGACTTCGGTGATGCGCCGCGCAGCACCCAGCATCAGCGTCCACGCCAAATCCGCAGTGCTGTCATCAAGCACGCCGGGGGTGTTGGTCGCCAGCACGCCGCGCGCGGTGCAGGCCGGCACGTCAATGTTGTTGTAACCGACGGCAATGTTGGCCGCCACCTTGAGCTTGGGCGCAGCAGCCAGCAATGCGGCATCCACGCGATCGGTCAGGCAGCACATCAGGCCGTCACAATCCTTCAGCGCCCTGCCCAGCGCCTCCGGGGCGTATGGCAGATCACCCTGATTGTCGATCACCTCGCAGTGCTGGCGCAGGTAATCCAGGGTTTCATCGAAGACTTCGCGGGTTACCAGAACGCGGAGTTTGCGGTTTGTCGTCATATTGATCCACAGCGATAAAGGATTTACCGGAATTGCGCCAGCCAGTTTGCAGCGCGCAGCAACCGGGCATCGCCCATGCGCGGCCCGACCAGCTGCACGCCCAGCGGCAAACCACCGGCGCCTTGCAGCAGCGGCACATTGATCGCCGGCATGCCGCAAAAGGTCCACAGCGTACAGAAAGCCGGGTCGCCGGTCGACCCCAGCCCATGCGGCGCGGCCCCCGGGGTCGATGGCGTCAGTATCACATCGTAATCGGCAAAAACTGCGGCCAGCGCAGCAGTTACCGGCGGGATCTGCGCCAGGGCCTGCCGATACGCCTCCGGCGCAGTGGCGCGACCGCGCTCGATCTGCGCGCGCAGCGATGGTGACAACCGGTCGCGGCCATGATCCCACTCGGCTGCATAGTTGTTCGCAATGTCAGCTTCCATCACGGTGCGCTGACTGTCCCAGGCTATCAGCGCAGCATCGGGTAAAGCCGCTTCTGCAACGTGCCCCGCAAGTCGTGACACCAGATGCTCGATCGCGGCCTGTGCGTCACGGTCCATGCGATCCCACTGCGGCGTCCGGATAAACGCAATACGCGGCGGCGTGGCCGGCTCCACAGCATCCACCAGTGCCAGGGGCACGGCATCAAGGCTGTCGGGATCGCCCGGATCGGCGCCGGTCAGTTGCGCGGCCAGCAGCGCCACATCCTCGATGTTCCGCGCGAATACGCCGATCTGGTCCAGCGCGCGCGACTGTTTCAGCACGCCGTTGCGCGGAATCAGTCCATACGTGGGTTTGAAACCGTAAACACCGCAATAGGATGCCGGCCGGATGACCGAGCCGTTGGTCTGTGTGCCCACGGCCAGCGGCACCATGCCGGCAGCAACTGCGGCTGCGGAACCGCTGGATGATCCACCGGGCGTATGTTCAGGGTGATGCGGATTGCGGGTCTTGCCCGGTGAATAAGTGGCGAGTTCGGTGGTCACTGTCTTGCCGAAGATGATCGCACCCGCATTGCGCAAACGCGTGATGATCTCCGCATCCTTCGCGGGCCGGCGACCGGCATGTATCACCGTGCCGTTTTCAGTGGGCATGTCCGCGGTGTCAATGATTTCCTTGATGCCGACGGGGATGCCGTGCAGCGCACCCAGGGCTTCGCCCGCGGCACAGCGGCGGTCAGCGGCGCGCGCCTGCGCCAGCACCAGATCAGGATCGAGAAATGTCCACGCCTGCACCACCGGTTCGCGCTCGGCGATGCGCGCAAGGCAACTCTGCGCCACCGCCTCCGCCGTAAAAACTCCCCTGCGCAGGCCCTGCGCCAGTGCGGTAGCGGACAACGCGTGCAGTGGCTCGCGCGAGAGGTCAGGCATGCCGGGGAAACCCGCGTTTACTTGTAGAGCGTCTGCGGCAGCCAGAGGCCGATGCCCGGGAACATGTAGAGCAGGATCAGCGCGACCACCTGGATAGCCATGAACGGCAGCATGCCAAGGAATATCTGGTTCAGCGTCACATGTTTGGGCGCCACGCCTTTCAGGTAAAACGCCGCCATCGCGACCGGCGGTGACAAAAACGCCGTCTGCAGGTTCAGCGCCACCAGCAGCCCGAAGAACAGCGGATCGATGCCGAACTTGGGCAGCAGCGGGATGAATATCGGCATGAAAATGACGATGATCTCGGTCCATTCCAGTGGCCAGCCGAGGATGAAAATGATGCACTGTGCGAGGATCATGAACTGGATCGGCGTCAGCCCCAGCGACAGCACCCAGTGTTCGATGATCTCCTGGCCGCCGAGCAATGCAAACGCAGCAGAAAAAATCGCCGAGCCGACAAACAGCCAGCACACCATGGCACTGGTTTTTGCGGTCAGGAACGACGATTCCTTTAGGATGGAACCCAGTTCGCGCACTGTCGTGCCGACCGCCGCGATGCCCGGGTTGCCGCGGTAATGCGCGATGAACCGGTAGGCGGCGGCCAGCCACAAGCCGCCAAATGCGCCCACCGCCGCGGCCTCCGTCGGCGTCGCCAGGCCCATCACGATGGAACCGAGCACCGAGAGGATCAGCACCGCGAGCGGGAAAAAGGAACCGAGCAGCATTTTGAAGATTTCCAGGCGCTGCCAGCTCCACAGCCAGTAAATCAGCGCCATGCCCCCGGCACCGATGGCGAACATGACCCAGTACCAGATGGGCACCGGCAGGCGTTCTGCGGCTGCCACGGGCTCCGCGACTGCGGCAACAGGCGCAGGCTCCGCAACCGGCTCCTGCACATTCGCGGTCGGCGGTTCCTGCAGGCCGGCCCCTTCCGCCGGTTTATCCTGAGTCACTTCCGCCGGCGGCTCCTGCAATCCGGTGCTGTCGCCACCGCCAACCAGTCCGGTCTCTTCCTTGACATCAACGGCGACATCGCCGCCCGCCTGCACCAGCCCCGCCGTGCTGGCCTGCTGCACCGGTGCGGTCGCCGTGTTGTAGAAAATCGCGAGAATGCCGATGATCGCCAGTGCGGGCAGCAAGGACACAAGCAACTGTCCCAGCACGGTCAGCGACGATACGCCCGGCGCACCACCCAGTGCACGACCGAGGCCGAGCAGCGCATTGCGTCCACGCGCCTGCAGCGCCTCGGCAAACGCCGGCAATGCAACATGACGCTCCTTCTCCGGCAGCGGCGGCATCCACTCGGGTTTGATCAAGGCGACCACGATCACATAACCGACGTACAGCCCCGCCAGCATGATGCCGGGGAAAAACGCCCCCGCGTACAGCTGCACCACCGACACACCGGCGGTCGCGCCGTAGACGATCAGCAGCACCGACGGCGGGATCAGGATGCCGAGGCAGCCGCCCGCGGTGATCGCACCCGCAGCGATCTTGGAGTTGTAACCGGCGCGCAGCATCGCCGGCATCGCGAGCAAACCCATCAGCGTCACCACAGCACCGACGATGCCGGTGGCCGTCGCGAATATCGCGCAGGTGACAATGGTCGCCACCGCCAGCGATCCGGGCACCCGCGCCATCGACAGGTGCAGGCTTTTGAACAGTTTCTCGATCAGCGCCGCGCGTTCGACCAGATAACCCATGAACACGAACAGCGGCACCGCGATCAGCACGTCATTCGACATCACGCCGTAGGCGCGTTGAACCATCAGGTCCAGTACCTGCCGAACCGCGAGATCCGGATCAACGCTGCGGTAGTAAAACCACGCAAACAGCACACCCATGCCCATCAGCGTGAAGGCTGTCGGGAACCCGAGCATGATCGCCACCACCACCAGCCCCAGCATCAGCAGGCCGAGGCTGCCGTTGGTCAGGTTGGTCCACGGCGTCAGGACAATGACCGGCAATACGATCATCGCCATGATCGCGAAACCGAACCACAACTCCTTGCGGATTTTGATCATCGTCCGGCCTCCGGCCTGGCTGCCGCAGCCGCCTCGACATCCTCGGCATGGACCATTTCCTTCAGCTTGTCGACGTCGACTTCCTCGACATCTTCCTCGCGCGAAGGCCAGTATCCCTGGCGCATACAGACAATGCAGCGGACGATTTCGACAATCCCCTGCAGCAGCAGGATGAAACCGGCCAGCGGAATGACGGTCTTGAACGGATAAACCGGCGGCCCGTCCGCGGTGATGTTCGAATGTTCACCGATCGCCCAGGATTCGGCGGCATAGAAATAACCGGCGTAAGTCAGCGCAATCACGCCGGGGATGAAAAACACGATGTAGAGCAGCAGGTCCAGCGAAGCCTGGGTCCGTGGCCGGAAAAAACCATACAGCACGTCACCGCGCACATGCCCGTTCTTGGACAGCGTGTAGGCCCCCGCCATCATGAACAGCGTGCCGTAGAGCATGATCATCGCATCGAATGCCCAGGCATGCGGCGCATCAAGCACGTAGCGCGAAAACACTTCCCACGAAATCAGCAGCGTCAGGGCAACGATCAGCCAGGAAAAAGCCTGCCCGACGAAGGTGCTGAGCTTGTCAATAAACAGCAGGAGTTTCTGCATATCCCGTCACTTCCCTGATGCCGGCGGCATAACCGCGGCTGTTCCTAAAAAAAACACCATCCGGGGTCACCGGATGGTGTCTTGTGCTGCATTGCCGCGTTCCGCGTCAGGACTTCTTCTTGGCCGGCGCGGCGGCTTTTTTGCCGAAATAATGGTTGTAAGCCATCCGGCGGTTGACGTTGGTATCGAGATCCCAGCGCACGGCGCGCGCAGCAAATTTCTTCTGCGACTCTTCGATTTCGCGGAACAGCGCATTGTCCTTGCGCTTGGCCGCAGCAGCATCGTAGCCGGACAACTGCGCCTGCAGCACGGGATCCGGGGTCTTGTAGAACTTGACGCCCTGTTTCTGCTGCATTTCGATGTAGTCCTGCGAATAACGATCCACCGCCTTCCACGACATGTCGGACGAAGCTGCCTCGACGGCGTTCTCGATGATCGACTTCATCTTCGCCGGCAGGGCATTGAACTTGGTCTTGTTGAACATGATCTCGAACTGCTCGGCGTTCTGGTGGAAGCTTTGCAGCATGCAGACCTTGGACACGTCCGGGAAACCGAGCAGGCGATCCGAACTGGCGTTGTTGAACTCGGCGGCATCCAGCAGGCCGCGATCCATCGCCGGCACAATCTCGCCGCCGGGCAGCGCATTGACCGCAGCGCCCAGCGCGGTGAACACGTCAATCGAAATACCCACGGTGCGGAACTTGAGGCCTTTCATGTCACCGACCTTGGTCACCGGCTTCTTGAACCAGCCCAGCGGCTGCGTCGGCATCGGCCCGTAGGGGAAAGACACCACGTTGGCGTTGATCGAGGCGTACAGCTTCTCGAGCAGTTGTTTGCCGCCACCGTATTTGTGCCAGGCGAGCAGCTGATTCGCATCCATGCCGTAGGCCGGACCTGAACCCCACAGCGCCAGCGCGTTCTGTTTGCCGTAGTGATAGACCAGCACGCCGTGACCGCCGTCGAGCGTGCCCTTGGACACCGCGTCGAGCAGGCCAAACGCCGGCACTACGGCACCGGCCGGCAATACCTCGATCTTGAGGTCGCCGCCGGTCATGTCATTGACCTTCTTGGCGAAGTCCAGCGCGTATTCGTGGAAAATGTCTTTCGCCGGCCAGGTACTTTGCCAGCGCATTGTGATCGGTCCGGCCTGGGCCTTCGAGATCATCGGGAAACCGGCAAGGGCTGCACCCGTGGTGGCAGCCGCCGCACCGGTCAGGAATTTACGCCGGGTCGGGCTGGCTTCTTTT
>CAMBCD010000044.1 GCA_945863085.1 Bordetella parapertussis | reverse complement strand
GAAAAGCGTTGGATTTCTGAGCAGCGCTTTTTGCACGCGCTGAACTATTGCATGCTGCTGCCCGGCCCGGAGTCGCAGCAGCTCGCTACCTACATCGGCTGGCTGATGCACCGCACCTGGGGCGGTATTGTCGCCGGCGGGCTGTTCGTACTGCCCTCGCTGTTCATCCTTGTTGCACTGACCTGGATCTATCTGGTCTGGGGAGACGTACCGGCGATCGCCGGCATCCTCTACGGCATCAAACCCGCGGTCACCGCCATTGTCGTGGTCGCCGCACTGCGCATCGGTTCACGGGCGCTGAAAAACAGTGCGTTGTGGGCCATTGCCGCGGCGGCGTTTGTCGCACTGTTTGCACTGAAGCTGCCGTTCCCGTTAATCGTCATCGGCGCCGGCATCATCGGTTACATCGGTGGTCAGGTGGCGCCGAAATTGTTCGCCACCGGTGGCGGCCACGGCACTGACGGCAAAAGTTACGGTGCCGCGGTAATCGACGACGAAACCCCGACACCACAACATGCACTGTTCACCTGGAAACGATTCGCCATCGTGCTCGCGATCGGCCTGTTGCTGTGGGGCGGTGCGATGGCGCTGCTGGTGACGGTCTACGGCTGGCAGAGCCCCTTAAGCCAGATGGGCTGGTTTTTCACCAAGGCGGCGCTGCTGACCTTCGGCGGCGCCTATGCCGTACTGCCTTATGTCTATCAGGCCGCCGTCGAACAGTACCAATGGGTCACGCCGCTGCAGATGATTGACGGCTTGGCGCTGGGCGAAACCACGCCCGGACCGCTGATCATGGTGGTCGCCTTTGTCGCTTTTGTCGGCGGCTGGACCACACAATTTCTCGGTGCGGACAACCTGTTCCTCGCGGGCGCGCTGGCGGCCACCGTCGTTACTTATTTCACCTTTCTTCCCAGTTTCATTTTTATTCTTCTCGGCGGCCCGCTGGTCGAAACCACGCACGGTGACCTCAAATTCACCGCACCCCTGACCGGCATCACCGCCGCCGTGGTCGGCGTGATCCTCAACCTCGCGGTGTTTTTTGCCTATCACGTGTTGTGGCCAGAAGGCCTCAAAGGCCACTTCGACTGGCCGTCGCTGGTGATCGGCCTCGGCGCGTTTATCGCACTGTGGCGTTACAAGATCGGCATCATGCCGGTGATCGGGGCCTGTGCCCTGCTGGGTGCGGCGTGGACGCTGCTCAGCTAAACCTTAAACGGCCAGCCCCGCAATCCAGCGATCGTAAATCCGCGCCGCCACCGCATTCAGCGCACGCACTTTTTCGCTGATGCCCTGCTCCATTTCCGCCGGCGTCTGCACCGAGGCCACGCGCCCGGCCAATGCCTCCACCTCGCTGGCCCAATCCTGACACCAGGTGCGGATCAGTTCTTCCGTCATTTCGACATGGCATTGCATGCCGAAATGTTTGCCCAGTGCAAAGCCCTGATTCGGACACCAGGCACTGGCCATCACGCGGGTCGCACCCTCCGGTAGCGCAAAGGTTTCGCCATGCCAGTGGAAAGACAGGAATGACGAGAGATCATTACCCAGCCACTGCTTTGCCGCGGGCTGGTCGAGCACCTTGACCTCGCCCCAGCCGATTTCCTTGACCGGATTACGCGTTACCAGCGCGCCCAGCGCCTTGGCCATCAACTGCCCGCCGAGGCAATGGCCCAGCACCGGCACGTCGCGCGCCACGGCGTCGCGGATCAGGGCCAGTACCGGCGCGATCCACGGCAGGTCGTCGTTGACGCTCATCGGCCCGCCCATGAACACCAGCCCTGAATATGCCGTCACATCCGCCGGAACCGCTTCTCCGGCATCCAGTTTGATGACGCGGTACGGAATCTTCTTCTGTTCAAGGTACGTGGCAAAATAAGCCGGCCCTTCGGTCGGCGAGTGGCGAAAAACGGCGATAGGCTTCATGGGGGAATCCGGATGCGAAGCGCGTATCTTAAGACACTGGCGGCTGCTTTACTGTGCTGCGCAACACAAACTCAGGCTGCGGACATCAGCGTCACCGCGCTGTTCGGCGGCAAGGCACAACTCGTCATCAACGGTGGCAAACCGCGCATGTTGTCCGCCGGACAGACTTCGCCGGAAGGCGTCAAACTGATCAGCGCCGACAGCAGCGCCGCAGTGATCGAATTCCAGGGCAAACGGCGGAGCCTCGCACTGGGATCAGGCATGCGGATCGGCGGCGCGGACTTGTCAGCCGCCAGCAGCAGCGGATCGTCCGTAACCCTGACCGCCGATGCACAAGGCCATTACCAGACCCTGGGCCAGGTCAACGGCGGCACGGTGACCTTCCTGGTCGACACCGGGGCCACCTCCATCGCACTGCCCAGTGCCGATGCGCGGCGATTGGGCATCAACTACCTCAACGGCCAGCGCGGTTTCACACAAACCGCCAACGGCCGCGCAGTGGCTTACAGAATCACACTGGACACCGTCAAAGTCGGCGACATCACCTTACATGCCGTCGAAGCCGTGGTGCTGGAAGGCGACGGCCTGAAGATTGCGCTGCTGGGGATGAGTTTCCTGAACCGCACCGAGATGAAGCGGGATGGACAGGCCTTGACTTTGATACGACGATTTTGATTGCCAAAAAATAACAATAAAAACAAATACTTAAATCGTAATTACCCGCGTTTGCATCACCCTTGGAATTCGGACAAAATTGTCCGATAATGCTCTCCTGAATCCGGAGTCCTCTGATGCGGGGTAACGAGTTCATTCGCAAGGTTCAAAAGTACGCAAAAGCGGCCGGCCTGATCTGCGAATGGCGTGCCGACCGCGGCAAGGGTTCTCACGGTGTACTGATCCTTGGAGACCGGCGAACAGTCGTTCGCAATCCGAAGGACGAACTGAAAACCGGAACGTATCACGCGATGCTCAAACAAATCGGGCTGACCGATCAGGATCTTCGCTAAGGAGCCGTCAATGCTGCAATTCACCTACCCCGCAAAACTCACCCGTGATCGCAAGGACGGCGGCTATGTCGTGAACTTCCGGGATATCCCCGAGGCCATCACACAGGGCAACAACGTCGAAGAAGCCCTGACCGAAGCCGAGGGCGCCCTGCAGGCAGCAATCGAGGCGCGCATCGAAGATGCCCTTGATATTCCGGCCCCGTCCCGCGCGAAAAGCGGGGAACGCATGGTTTCAACACCCGTAACCACCGCTCTGAAGGCCGCGGTCTATCTCGCCATGCGCGAACAGGGCGTATCCAAATCCGAACTGGCGCGGCGCATGCATGTTCATGAGAAGGAAGCGCGGCGCATGCTCGATCCTCACCACCAGACCAAGGTGGTTGCCTTGGAGCGCGCGCTTGCCGTCCTGGGTCTGCGGGCTGAGATTGCGGTGAGTTGAGGCTGGGGGCGCGCCTCTACAAGAAATTGACCCCGGCACTTTTATCTATGACATCCGAAACTGATTCGCCTCTCGGCTACAAGACAGCAAAGCATGCCCTAAAGCTTGGTCGCGCAGCTTTTCTTGGCGAGGCAAATGCGGATTTACCACAAGGTAGAGCGCCTTTGATCGCAAAGGACGATCTCGTCCCGCAGTTTGGTTATGTAGGAACTCAGTTCCCTCAAAGCAGGGTTCTGCTCCTCGGAATCAACCCAGGCAACGGAAACAATGCGTCGAGAAGCCGGCAAGACCAGATCATGATGCCTGCGTTGCATAAATTCGCTGACAATCTCTCGCCAGTCGCATTCGTTGAAGCACAAAATGCTTACAAGTCGGTATGCCAGTCTTGGCCTGTCTGGCGACGACATTGTTCTGAGGTCATTGGTGCGGGCAGGCTGTCACTTGAAGATGTTGCGTATGCAAATGCCCTCCCGTGGCGCACCGGCAGTGAATCAAATTTCGATGATGCAATTGGAAAAAAAGCGGCAACGCAATACGCCTACCCGCTGATTGAGGAACTTCAGCCGCGCGTCATTATTGCAATGGGCAAAAAGGCTGCAAGAATTCTTGGCCTTGGCGGCAAATCCTTCCCCAATCTCATCGTCTGGAATCGCGCTCAGGTCGCAACAACTTCCGTCCAGCAAGAACGCGTGATGGCGGCCAGCCAAATTTTCCGCATGATTGGGCGTCAAGTATCGTGACGACGCAACCCAACCAAGCACCCCAGCCGACGGGCTCTTATTTTTCTGGTGTTTCCGATTCCCCGCCGACCATAGCCAGCAAATGCCCGAACTTGCTGCGCTTGGTATCCAGATACCGCCGATTGGCCTCTCGCGGCGGCACTTCGACAGCAACCCGCTCGACCACCTTCAAACCGTAATCCTCCAGCGCAGCAACCTTGTCCGGGTTATTGGTCATCAGCCGCACTTCGCGGGCGCCGAGATCGGAGAGGATGTGTGCACCGGCACTGTAGTCGCGCATGTCTGCGGCAAAACCCAGCGCGTGGTTGGCCTCGACGGTGTCCTGGCCCTGGTCCTGCAGCGCATAGGCGCGGATCTTGTTCAGTAAACCGATACCACGGCCTTCGTCGAACATATAGACCAGCACACCGCTGCCGGCTTTTTCGATCATGCCCATCGCGGCGTCGAGCTGTTCGCCGCAGTCGCAGCGCTCGGAACCGAAGACGTCACCCGTCAGGCATTGTGAATGCAGGCGCACCAGCGCCGGTTCACCGGGCTTGATCTCACCCTTGACCAGTGCGACATAGAGCGTGGTTTCGAGGTTGTCGGCGTAAACGATCATTTTGAACTCGCCGGCCTTGCTGGTCGGCAGCACCGTTTCGGCCTTGCGGCGGATTTCGCGTTCTTTGTCACGGTAGGCGACAAGATCACTGATCTTCACGATGCGAATGCCATGCTGTCCGGCAAAACGTTCCAGGTCAGGCATGCGCGCCATGCTGCCGTCGGGATTCATGATTTCGCAGATCACGCCGGCGGGTTTGAATCCGGCGAGCCGCGCGAGGTCCACTGCCGCTTCGGTATGGCCGTGCCGCACCAGCACGCCGCCATCCAGCGCACGCAGCGTCTGCAGGCGACCGGGACGAATCAGGTCTGCGGGTTTGGCGTTGTCGGCGATCGCAACCGCGATGGTGCGCGCGCGGTCCTGCGCCGACATGCCTGAACCCACACCCTCACGTGCGTCGATCGGTGTCGCGAAAGCTGTGCCGAATTTGGATTGATTGCCGGTGTCGTCGGTGATCAATGACAGGCCCAGCGTGCGCAGACGGTCTTCGGTCAGCGCCAGTGAAATCAGGCCGCGGCCCTGGCTGGCCATGAAATTGATGGCTTCGGGTGTCGCGCGTTCCGCCGCAACAAACAGGTCGCCTTCGTTCTCGCGGTCCTCGCTGTCGACGAGGATCACCATCTGCCCGCGTCGTACGTCGGGCAGGATCTGTTCGATGTTCTGAGCGCTTGTTTTACGGTCGGTCATGAGCGGTCAGTGACCGCAGGAATGCGGTGTACCGTAAGTATTTGATTTTATTACTATTTTATTCACGTGCGGGGGGCGATCAAACGCAGGAATTCGGCGCGGGTCACGTCCTTGTTGAATTCGCCGGTGAACGCCGACGTCGACGCGATCGAATTCTGTTTCTGGATGCCGCGCATGATCATGCACATGTGCTGCGCTTCGATCACCACCGCAACACCCGCGGGATCCAGCGTTTCCTGGATGCAGTCGCGAATCTGCACCGTCAGCCGCTCCTGCACCTGCAGTCGGCGCGCAAAAGCATCCACCACACGCGGCACTTTCGACAGGCCGACGATGCGGCCTTTCGGAATGTAGGCGACATGCGCCTTGCCAAAAAAAGGCAGCATGTGATGTTCGCACAGCGAATACACCTCGATGTCGCGTACGATCACCATCTGCTGGTATTTCTCGGTGAACATCGCCGAGCGCAGGATTTCCGCCGGGTCGAGGTCGTAACCGTGGGTCAGGTATTGCAGCGCCTTGGCTACACGTTCCGGCGTCTTGAGCAGGCCTTCACGATCAGGATCCTCGCCAACATCTTTCAGGATGTCGCGATACTTGTCGGCAATGCTTTTGATGGTTACCGGGTTGTACTGCTCGATCTTGGAATAACCATCCATGGCGTTTTCTTCCCGCATGTTTAGTTCATGCGGCTTCATTTGGTTTGCACTGCAAGCCGCGCACGAATCGATGCGGCGATGCCAGTGGCGTCGAGGCCGATGCTGGCGAGTTGCACCGCCGGGTCACCTTGCTCGATGAAACGGTCGGGCAATCCAAGCTGCAGCACCGGCACCATGCAGCCCTGCTGCTGCAGGGATTCCAGCACCGCACTGCCGGCGCCGCCCATGATCACGTTTTCTTCGATGGTCACCAGCAGGCCGTGTTTCTCCGCCAGCTCGCGCACCAGATCGGTATCCAGCGGTTTGACAAAACGCATATTGGCGACCGTCGCGTCGAATTCTTCGGCGGCAGCCAGAGCCGGCGCCACCATCGAACCAAAAGCAAGAATCGCAATCCCGCCCTTGCCCTGACGCCGCACTTCACCGCGGCCGACCGGCAGCGCGGTCATTTCCTTTTGCACGGCCACACCGGGTCCGGTGCCACGCGGATAACGCACCGCCACTGGAGAGTTCATCTGGAATGCGGTGTAGAGCATCTGCCGGCATTCGTTTTCATCGGAGGGCGTCATCACCGTCATGTTGGGCAGGCAGCGCAGGTAACTCAGGTCAAAGCTGCCGTTGTGCGTGGCGCCGTCGGCGCCGACCAGGCCGCCACGATCCAGCGCGAAGATCACCGGCAGGTTCTGGATCTGCACGTCATGGATCAGCTGGTCGTAACCGCGCTGCAGGAAGGTCGAATAAATCGCCACCACCGGTTTTTGACCTTCGCAGGCAATGCCCGCGGCAAAGGTCACCGCATGCTGTTCGGCGATGCCGACATCAAAATAACGGTCGGGATACTCGGCGGCGTACTTGACCATGCCCGAACCTTCGCGCATCGCCGGCGTGATCGCCACCAGGCGCGAATCTTTCGCCGCCATGTCGCACAGCCATTCGCCGAAGACCTGCGTGTACGAGGGTTTGCCGCCGGACTTGCCGCTGGCGATGCCGCTGGTATGGTCGAACTTCGAAACGCCGTGATACAGAATCGGATCCACTTCGGCGAGTTTGTAACCCTGGCCCTTGCGCGTGACCACGTGCAGGAACTGCGGTCCCTTCAGGCGCTTGATGTTGTGCAGCGTCGGAATCAGCGCATCAAGGTCGTGGCCGTCGATAGGGCCGATGTAGTTGAAGCCGAATTCCTCGAACATCGTGCCTGGCGTGACCATACCCTTGACGTGTTCCTCGGCGCGGCGAGCAAGATCGCCCAGCACTTTTTCGCCGAGGCCCTTGGCCGCGGCGTAGAAACGGCCTGACATCAGCTTGGCGAGGTATTTGTTCAGCGCACCCACCGGCGGTGAAATCGACATGTCGTTGTCGTTCAGGATCACCAGCAGGTCAACATCCATGTCGCCGGCGTTATTCAGCGCTTCGAAAGCCATGCCCGCGGTCATCGCGCCGTCGCCGATGATCGCCACCGCGCGTCGCGGTTCACCTTTCAGCTTGGCTGCCACCGCCATGCCGAGTGCGGCGCTAATCGAAGTGCTGGAATGTGCGGTGCCAAAAGCGTCGTACTCGGATTCCGCACGCTGCGGGAAACCAGAAATGCCCTGCCACATGCGCAGGTTTTTCATCGCCTCGCGGCGGCCGGTGAGGATTTTGTGGCCGTAGGTCTGGTGGCCGACGTCCCATACCAGCCGGTCCTGCGGCGTGTCATAGACATAATGCAGCGCAATGGTCAGTTCAACGGTGCCGAGGTTGGATGAGAGATGGCCACCGGTCTGGCTGACCGAATCAATCAGGTAGGCACGCAACTCCGTGGCCAGCCGCGGCAACTGGCTGCGCTCCAGCAAGCGCAAGTCCTGCGGTGTCGTCACCGACTTCAGCAGTTCATACATCGGCCTGTCCTGCGACCCCGCCCCGCTCATGGTTAATGTTCCGCTCAGATCTGCACTCATGTCGCCATTCTCTCAGAACTTGCGCAACACGATGAAATCCGCCAATTGCGCCAGCCGAGCCCCTCGGGCGCCAAAGGGCGCAATCGCCTTCAGCGCTTGCTCGCGCAATTCACCGGCCAGCGTTTTGGCCTGGGCAATACCCATGGCGCTGACATAGGTCGGTTTGCCCTGCTCGGCATCCTTGCCCGCAGTTTTACCCAGAGTCGCCGTCGGCGCTTCTGCATCCAGCACGTCATCGACCACCTGGAACGCCAACCCCACGGCCTTGGCGAAAGTGTCGACGCGGGAAAATTCACTTTCAGTCAAACCGCTGCCGCAACGCGCGCCGAGCACTGCCGCGGCGCGGATCAGCGCGCCGGTTTTGTGGATGTGCATGAATTCGAGTTCCGGCACGCTCAGGTTTTTGCCGACCGCTGCGAGATCGATGGCCTGGCCGCCGGCCATGCCGCGCGAACCCGCGGCAATCGCCAGCAGTTTGACCATTTCGAGTTGCGCATTGGCATCGTCAGCCAGGCGATATTCGCCGAGCAACTGGAAAGACAGGCTTTGTAATGCATCGCCGACCAGCAAGGCGGTGGCTTCATCGAACTCAACATGGCAGGTCGGTTTGCCCCGACGCAATACATCGTCATCCATACACGGCAGGTCGTCATGCACCAGCGAATAAGCGTGGATGATTTCCACCGCGGCACCGGCCACCGTCACCCGCTCGGGATCGGCCTGCGACAACTCACCCGCGGCGTAGGCCAGCAGCGGCCGCACCCGTTTGCCGGCGCCGAGCACGGCATAACGCATCGCTGCATGCAGGCGCTGCGGCGCGATGTCCTGCTGCGGCAACGCGCGCTGCAGAAAGGCTTCGATGCGCTGTTGCCCGGCTGCGGCCCAGGCCTGGAAATCGGGGGCGGTCACGATGGGAAAGAGGATTGCCGAAAACGGCTATTCGGCTGTGCCGAAATTTTTCAGCACGCCGCTTTCGAGGATTTTCACCTGCTGCTGGGCATCCTGAAGCTGGGTCTGGCACAGTTTGAGCAGTTCCGCGCCGCGCTTGTAGGCCGCCAGCGATTGTTCCAGCGGCATCTGGCCCTCTTCCATGGCCTCGACGATTTTTTCGAGCTCCGCGAGGGCGGATTCAAAAGAGGGATTAGTTGCGGTGGGTGCAGCCGAAGAGGATTTTGGAGTTTTTGTCATGAGGCGCGCGACCCGCAGAAAGGACAGGAAATGTAGCCCAATCAGTGGCTTGCGGTCAATGTCGGACGGCGCAGCGCCCGCATCGTGACAAGGGTGAAAATCTTATGTTTTCCGGCCTCCGGCAGCACTCACGGCGCGCGGAATCAGGCTCAGTTTGCCCAGGGGTTTCAGCGATGCATCATCACTGGCCAGACAGAGGTCGCGGATCACCAGCAGCGCCCGTGCCGCCGCGGTCTCGCCCCAGAACCATTGTTCGATCGCCCGTGACGAAAGATTGCCCGGTTGCGCGGCAGCCGCTTCACAGTAATACGCCTTGATGTCGTCGCAGGCACGTTTGACCGCAGTTCCCGCCGTCATGCCCGATGGCGGAGCTTCGGGTTGGCCATCGAGGTATGAAACCACATGGCCGACAGCCACATCCACTGACTTTCCGAATACACCTACCGTAGTACGGCCTCGACGGCGCAGCGCCAGCTCATACCATGACGACAGTTGTGCGACTTCATTGCGCACAGCGCCGGCCAATCCTTCGTTTTGCGTCTGCTCCGCGGCAAAACTCACCGGACAGGCAAAGCCGCCTTCCTGCCCCTTGTCGGCAGGTGCGTCTTCGGGAAAATCCTCCAGCACCGGACCTGCGGCGCGCTCGAACAAGGACAGCAGCGCCCGCAATACGCTGCGCTGGAAATCCGGCGCATCGGGTGCACCGAACGGGCGGCCAAGCATGAACGGCACCCACAATGCGCGTGGCGGACGGATCGCCGCAGTCTGTTCGCGGATCAGGCTAATCTGCGCAGTCGGGATGCCTTCGCGTTCCAGGTAATGACCCAGTGCGCCCACGGCGCACGTGCAGTTCGGTCAGACGGGACTCAGCAGCACCGCGTCGACGCAGTCTTTTTTCAGTAACCCCGCGAGCTCACGCGCCTTCGCTTCAAGCGCACGCATCTGCGTGGCACCCATGAACGAATAGTGGATTTCAGCCACTGAACCAATAACACCCTCCGTCACGAGTTCGCGCAGCCGGTCCAGCGGAAACACGACATTGATGTCTTCCTGGAAACCGGTGCGGTCAAAATTGACCGACAGATGGCTCATGATCAGGTCCGCGGCCGGCGCATCGCCGGGGATCACGCGGTAATCGGCGGCTCCGCTGTCAAACGGGCGGTCACTGCGCAGGTGCAGCCCGGCCGTGGTGACGATTGCGACGCGACGCTGGGCCAGTGCCGGCCCGGCAACAAACGGCGTCTCGCCGAAATCCGGGAAATCCTTGATCTTGTCGAGATGGTGATGCTGCTCCGCGTCCGAAAAATCCGTCATTCGTGCCATGCCGTGTTCTCCCTGTCAGTGCCGTGATGCGCATCAGCGCCGGTGTTTGCCCACGTCCCAGCCGCTTTTTGCCAGATGTTTCTCGCCGACATGGATCGGCTCCTCTTCCAGCGGCGTCGCCATGGTGTCGTTCCAGCGGTTCATGAAGCCGAACATGGCGATGACCGCGACAATTTCCACGATCTGCCCTTCGTTCCAGTGCCGCTTGAGTTCGGCAAACATGGCTTCGTCAACCGCATTGGGTTGTGCCGCGCCGGCAATGGCGACTTCCAGTGCTGCCCGCTCCGCAGCAGTAAAAAGCGGGTTGCTGCGAAACTCCCATACCGCTTCCAGTTTTTTTTCATCAATACCCAGCCCGAGCGCCGCCCCGGCCGTGTGCGCCATTCAGTAATGGCAGCCGTGCGCCCGGCTCGCCACATGCGCCAGCATGCGCTTGAAACCCACCGGCACTTCACTTTCCGGATCCCATACTGCCGCAGCCAGTTGTGACAGCGCCTGCACCAGCTTCGGTTTGCGCTGCATGATCAGCACGCTGTTGGGCACGAAACCGAGCACCCTCACGTAGGTCTGGAATGCACCCGCGAGTTCGGGTGTGGTTTCCTGCGGCAGCGGCGCCAGCCGCGGATCGGGTTTTTCGGTTCCGTTCATGTTTGCTCTCCTCTTTTTTGAATTGTTTTAAATTGTTCGACCCAAATCGCCGGACATTTTTCAGCGATCAAGACAGCGCAGCATGACTGCCGCAATGTCGGACAGTGCCGCACGATCCGGATTGGCCTTGCCGACCAGCCGCAAGCCCTGGATTCCGGACACCAGGAAACGGGCCAGCGATGCGACGTCCGCATCAGCCCTGATTTCGCCTCGCACCTGCGCGCGGGCAAGCGCATCAGAAAATGTTCCTTCTATGCGTGCCAGGCTTTGCCGGACACGGGCCGCGGTGACGCGGTCCTGCCCGGCGAGCTCGGCCGCGCAATTACCGATAAAACAACCCGCACGCCCCGGCCCGGCAACAATGCGGTCGATCAATTCACCGACAAATCCGGCAACGGCCTCGCGTATCGGCAACGGCTTTGCCAGCGCCGCGGTAATGCGAGTAACAGCCTCCTCCTCGTAGCGGGCCAGCGAGCGATGCAGCAAAGCGCGTTTACCACCGAACGCCGCGTAGAGGCTGGAGCGGCTTAATCCGGTCGCCGTGCAGAGGTCATCCAGCGAAGTCGCCTTGTAACCTTTCGCCCAGAAAGCCTGCATCGCGCGTTCCAGCGCGGCGCCGGGTTCAAATTCACGCGGCCTCGCCATCAGCGTACGGCTTCGGCCGCCAGGCCAGCGAGGGCTTTCAGCAGATTGGGAGCTACGGCGCAATCGCCGGCATCATGACGTTTTGCAAGAAAGCGCGGATCGTTGTAGCCCAGCCAGACCTGTCCCGCGGCATCCTGCCAGGCCAGCGCCTTCAGCGGCAGATCGATACCGGCTGTCTGCGCACATTCCATCAGCAGCGTGCCCCCCTGGGGATTGCCGAAGACCAGCAATTCCGTGGGGCGCAGGGTTTTGCCGATTTTTTGCGCGCCGGCAGCGTGATCAAGCCGCAGGAACACATTCAGCCCCTTGCCTTTGGCCGCAGCCTCCAGCCGATCCAGAGTGTCCTTGACACTGTGGGGACTCTTCACGGCAACCAGGCCGTCCGCAGCCAGGCTCGTCGCAGCGAGCGCCGACAGCATCAGCACAACCATCATCCGGAAAATATTCATCGCGGTCTCCTGTTGGTTATTTCGCATGTACACCGGGCGTCCATCCGGATGCCGTGAGGTGTTCCCGGGCAAAGTGCAGGGGATGCTCTTCAAGTTGTGTGGCCAGCGTGTCGTTCCAGCGGTTCATCCAGCCGAACATCGAG